>JACNLH010000107.1:1829-13749 GCA_014381585.1 Candidatus Sulfurimonas ponti | reverse complement strand
TGGCATGACCCTCATCCAAAACCTTCGTATTTGTTCGCACTTGTGGCTGGTGATCTAGGATGTGTTAATGATGCGTTTACAACAGCAAGCGGTGAAGAGATTGAGTTGAATATCTATTGTGACAAAGGGAATGAATCTAAATGTTCCCATGCAATGAAGTCTCTTAAAGAGTCAATGACTTGGGATGAAGAGAAATACGGTCGAGAGTATGATTTAGAGATATACAATATAGTCGCAGTGGATAGTTTCAATATGGGGGCGATGGAGAACAAGGGGCTTAATATTTTTAACTCCACGTATGTTCTGGCAAATGAAGATACAGCCACGGATGCAAATTTTATGGGGATTCAGTCGGTCATAGCACATGAGTATTTTCATAACTGGACAGGAAACCGTATAACATGCAGAGATTGGTTTCAGCTCACACTCAAAGAGGGTTTGACAGTGTTTCGTGATCAGTGCTTTTCAGCTGATCTGAACTCTAGTGAAGTGCAGCGTATAGAAGATGTGAAATCTCTTCGTGAGAGACAGTTTGTCGAAGATGCATCGCCCACTTCTCATCCAATCCAGCCAGAGTCATACATATCTATGAACAATTTTTACACGGCGACTGTATATGAAAAGGGCGCTGAGGTTATTCGTATGATACATACTTTGCTCGGTGAAGAAAAGTACAGAAAAGCAACTGATTTGTACTTTGAGACTTTTGATGGTCAAGCGGTGACGACAAATGATTTTCTATGGGCTATGAGTGAGGCGGGCGGTGTTGATTTGACACAGTTTGAGAGATGGTATCATCAAAATGCAACTTCGATACTGGAAGTTAAAGAGAACTTTGCAGATGGAGTGTATGCGCTGACTCTTATTCAAAAAGTGCCAAACACTTTAAATGGTGAAAAGCAAAAGCCATATTATTACCCTTTAAAGATCGGCTTGATGGACGTGAGCGGTGAAGAGATTTTAGCTCAAACGCTTATTGTCTCACAAGAAAAGGAAGTGTTCACATTTAAAGATTTAAAGTCTAAACCTATCGTCTCTTTAAATCGTGATTTTTCAGCACCTATAATTATCCAAAAAGAAGAAAATGATTTTGCATTTTTAATGAAACATGACACCAACAGTTTTGTGCGTTATGAATCTGCTCAAGTTTTCGCCACGCAAACGATAGAGTCTATGATGCAGGGAAAAAGCATAAACGAAGAGTTTGTAACTGCATATGGGTATCTACTGGATTTAGATGTGGATCTGTCTTTTAAAGCGCTTTTACTTGAACTTCCTTCTGTTTCAACTTTGATGCAAAGGCAGGATGTGATTGATTTTGATCTTATATATGAAGCAAAAGAGAATTTAGAAAAACATATAGCCAAAACACACAAAGAGAAGCTTTTAAAACTATATCTGGAGTTTCATAATCCTCTTTCAAGCGAAATAGATACTCAGAGTATGGCACAAAGAGCTATAAAAAATCGTTGTTTAAGAATTCTAAGCTCTTCATGTGATGAAAATGTGATAAAAATGGCAGAGGAACAGTATAAAAATTCACTAACGATGACAGATAGAATAGTCGCACTTGATATCTTAGAAAACACAGATGCGAATTTATCAGAGACAGCACTGCAGGATTTTTATACAAAATATAAAGATGACACTTTAGTGATGAATAAATATTTTTCTATCCTGGCTGCCTCACACCGCGAAGGAACACTAGATAGGGTGCAGGCCTTGCAAAATGATCCAGTATATGATGAGAAAGTGCCAAATCTTGTCCGTTCACTTATTGGTGTTTTTGCTAGAAACTATAAATATTTTCATGCTAAAAATGGAAATGGATATAAGTTTCTAGCACATAAAATAATTGAGATAGATAAGATTAATCCGCAAATGGCATCAGGGTTGGCTGGAAGTTTTAAAATTTATGGAAAAATGAACAAACAAAATAAAACAATGATTAAATACGAGCTAGAACGTGTATTATCTACACACTCACTTTCCAAAAATGTCTATGAAATTATAAATAAAATCTTAAAAATATAATTTACAGATATAATTAATATAGAATTTACTTTTATAGACATAAGGAATAGTATATGGCAAAATTAGTTATTTTAGGTGGTGGTGTTTCTGGTCATACGGCTGCAACATTCGCTGCAAAATGGTTAGGTTCAGGACACGAAGTTATTGTTGTGACTCCAAATTCAAAGTGGAACTGGATTCCATCGAATATTTGGGTTGGTGTCGGTCAAATGTCCAAAGAGGAAGTTACTTTTGATTTAGCTCCGGTATATAAAAAAGCCGGTATCACGTTTATTCAGGCAAAAGCCACTGAAATTCATCCTGAGGGAAGCGACACAATTGAAAAGGCTTTTGTGAGAGTTGAGTCAACTGACCCAGATAGTGCCGGTGAAGTTTCAAATGTTGAATATGACTATCTTGTTAATGCAACCGGTCCTAAGTTGAACTTCGGTGCAACTGAAGGTCTGGGTGTTGGCACTGAGTTGGGAGAGCATACAGTTTCTGTTTGTACAGCCGACCATGCTGTTCACGCCAATGAAAAGTTAAATGAAGCTATTGAGAAGATGAAAGCTGGAACTCGTCAGAGAATCCTTGTGGGAACCGGTCATGGTATGTGTACGTGTCAAGGTGCTGCATTTGAGTATATTTTTAATATTGAGCATGAGCTGAATAAAGCAGGTGTTCGTGATATGGCAGACATTAAGTGGATTTCCAATGAATCATTTTTAGGTGACTTCGGTGTTGGCGGACTTCACATGAAGTCTATGGGATTTGCTGTCAGCTCAAAAATCTTTGCTGAGTCTTTGTTCACAGAACGTGGTGTTCCTTGGATTATCGGTGCTCATGTGAATAAAGTTGAAAGTGGAAAAATTCATTATGAATTACTTGATGGTGAAATGGGCGAAGAGGAGTTTGACTTCGCAATGTTAATCCCACCATTCGCAGGTGTTGGTCTTAAAGCATTTGCTAAAGATGGTTCTGATATCACAGACACTGTATTTGCTCCAAATGGTTTCATGAAAGTTGATGCTAATTATGGTGCAGGTGCTTATGAAAACTGGAAAGCTTCCGATTGGCCTTCTACATATCAAAACCCTACATATGGCAATATGTTTGCTTGTGGTATTGCATTCGCACCTCCACACCCAATCTCAAAACCAATGGCATCACCTAATGGAACACCGATTGGACCGACACCTCCAAGAACCGGTATGCCTTCAGGTATTATTGGTAAAGCTGTTGCACACTCTATCTGTGATAGAATCACAAAAGGTGAAGATGCTCCATTACATGAAGCTTCTATGGCTCATATGGGTGCCGCTTGTGTTGCTTCTGCAGGTAAAGGAATATTCACCGGTACAGCTGCAGCGATGACTATTTATCCTGTTGTTCCAGATTTTGATAAATATCCTGGAACAGGTCGTGATGTTGATTATACATTCGGTGAAATCGGTCTTGCCGGTCATTGGATTAAGCATATATTACATCACTTGTTTATTTGGAAAGCTAAACTTAAGCCAGGTTGGACTTTAATCCCTGAATAGGGATTAAGTTCTAGTCAACACAAAACTAATTAAGGAAATACATTATGGCATTAAAAGATGAAAAACACATAAAAGCGTATAGTCAAAATTTTACAACAATGACACCGGGATCATTTCAAAAATGGTTAAGAACTTGTGTTATTTTTCAATTTATCAGATTTTTAATCATCAATATTAAAATGTTGGTTGTAGTGAGTAAAAGTCACTAAAGCTTATACACTTCTCCATTTTGTGGAGGAGTGCTGCATTATTTTATTCAAAACTCCATATTAAGGTTTATCAATGATTAAAGAGATAGTAAGATATCCAACTCCTCCAAGTGTGGAATACTCAACGGATGTTAGAATATTCACCGACGAAATCTCTTCATTGATTGATAATCTTAAAGATACAATAGAAGCTAACTCATTAGATGCTTTGGCTGCCTTTCAGATAGGCAGCATGTATAATGTCATAGTTATAAAACAAGAAGACGGCAGCTTTTTAGAGTTGATCAATCCTCGAATGTTTAATACACAAGGAAGTGTGACTACGACAGAAAAGACAGCTTATTTCCCAGGATTAAGTGCAAAAATCACACGACACGAAAAAATATCAGTTGTATATGAAGATAGAGAATTAAAGCAACATTCTTTAAAGGCAGACGGCGCTTTAAGTATTTTACTTCAAAGAAAGATAGATTACACTTTTGGTTCGAGTTTCATAAACAAGCTCTCCCCTGAAGAAAAAAAGCTTTTTGAGACTAAGTTGGAATTTGGAAGTGATGTTGCAATTTCCGAAGTGTGCCCAACGACTTTTAAAAGAGATTATATAGTTAAATTTATAAATCTATTGCTAGCGGGAATGTTTCTATTGTTCATAGCTTCATTTTTTATCGAAGAGACTATGACTTTGGACACTATATGGCAGTATCAACTTTATGCCTCATTTCTAGCACTCGGACTCAATATTATTTACTTCTTCTATGCTCAATATGAAGGTAAACTCTATAGTGGGTGCACAAGTTGCCAAATAGGAAATATAATAGGAACAGTTTTTATTTCTTTGACAAAGTTGACTTTAATTATGGTATTATCATATTTACTAATACATTAAAAGTGATTTATTATGATAAATACAGTTCCAAACCTTGTAAAATATCAAGGTGTTTTTGAAGAATCAAAAAATAAAATTCTTTTAAATTGGATATCTCATCCTGCTCCAAAAGAGATTCTAAAACTTTATAATATTGATCCCGAACACTTTATCGGTGTATATGGCAGTGGTGTTTTTGACTACTTTATGGATGTTATATCGCAAAAAATAAAACTAGGTGATTGTCCCGTAATGCACATGTTGCTTGTCTATTTAAAAGATAGAGAAACAAGTGCGGATGAAGTCTTTGCAATATGCAGTAATTTTAGAAACACTATGATAGATTTCACATACGATGCAGGTATAAATTCAAGAGAGATATCTGATGAGATATCATTTATATTTGATACAAACTTTCGCGGTGTTTTAACTTTTTATACAAACAGTATATTTCAAAGATTAGTGGATGCAAGACACGAAGCAGTCACAGCAGGACATGCAAAAGATTATTTTCTCTCTAATATGTCACATGAAATCAGAACACCTTTGAATGCTATTTTAGGCTTTGTGAATTTAATGCTGAATGAAGATATCACAAAAAAGCAAGCTACGTATTTAGATATTATTCAAAACAGCGGGGAAAATTTACTAAGTATTATCAATGATATTTTAGATTTTTCTAAATTGCGATCGGGCGAATTCACGATTGAACCAAAAATATTTTCGATTCACGAAGAAGTCTCACATACAATGGAGCTTTTTGTTGCAAGTGCCATAAATAAAAATATTACAATCACCTCATTTATTGATCCGGAAATACCTAAAGAACTTTTCGGTGATGCATTAAGAATTAAGCAGATACTGTCCAATTTTTTAAGTAATGCTATTAAATTTACAAAATTAGGTGGAGTGATATGTGTAGAAGCGAGCTATAAAGATAGAGTTCTTATCTTGGATGTGACTGATAATGGCATAGGTATTCACCCCAAAGATATAAAACATATTTTCACCGCTTTTTCACAAGCACAAGACAAAGAGTTTGAATATAACGCAGGAAGCGGTCTAGGTCTTTCTATCTGTCAACAGTTGGCAGAGCTTATGGATGGAAAAGTATATGCCGAATCTGAGATAGGAAAAGGCAGTCGATTCTTTATGGAAATACCTGTGGATACACATACAGATCAGTGTAAAATATTTGAAAATTTAAATGAAATGATGGATTTAAAAATTGGCCTGTATTCTAAAAACACAGATATTCCATTTCAGTTTTTATCTCTGGTGAAATACACAGATATATTTGGTATGAATACAACATATATTCACTCTTTAGATGAAGATTATGATGCATTTATCTTTATACATGAAGAGGTGGATGAAAAGATAAAAAATAAGATTATAAAGTCGGATAAGAAATACCTTGCTTTAATGAGTAAAGATTATGATGATTATGATTTATATAAAAATATAGAATCAATGTGTTTTCCTCTTTATTGTTCAAAAATACATGATAAATTAAATGATTTATTAAACGAGACTGATAAAGTTGAATATAAAAAGAAAATAGCGACTCAGTATATAGGACATATATTAGTGGCAGAAGACAATGAAGCAAACCAAGAGTATATAAAGATAATCCTTTCAAAATACGGTTTAACATATGACTTAGCCAGTAATGGTCTAGAAGCTTTTGAATTATTTAGAAGACATACTTATGACATGGTTCTTATGGATGAACAGATGCCGATTATGAACGGTAATGAAGCAGTTGCCAAGATTATAGAATATGAAAACAAAAATGCTCTTCGACATACTCCAATCTCAGCATTGACCGCCAATGTGATTAAAGGTGCTAAAGAAAGAGGTCTTCTTAATGGATTTGATTCATTTTTAGGTAAGCCTATTATTATAAAAGATTTAGAAAGAGTGTTCTCAACATATCTTAAAATGTATGAAAGCAATGAAAAAATTATTTTAGATGAGATAGATAACTATCAAAGGGTTATCGGACTTGACATGGTGAAAACCAGAGAAGAGTTGCTTCTCTCAAATGAAGAAATCATTATGTTGGTTGAGCTTTATATCAAAAAAATGCAAAAAATGATGATTGAACTAAACGTCGCGATATCAGGTATGGATTATAAGAAGATAGGTGCAATCGCGCATAGTATTAAAGGTTCCTCTGCAAACTTTAGACTTGAAAATTTACAGAGTATGTCAGATGAATTAGAAAAAATGGCAAAAAAAGAAGATAAAAAGTATAATTACATGAATATCTATGAAAATATCAAGGCAGCTACAGAAGCAATTAAAATAGTATAATCACCCCTCTATATAATAGCCTAGACCAGAAGCGTTTTTAATGATATCCACTTCTAATTTATTACGCAGTCTCCATACGAGAGTGCGTACACTGTTTTCAGTGGCACCATTTTCTTCCCATACATATTTCATAGCTTGCTCAAAACTTACAACCACACCCATTTGGGCAACAAGAAGTCTTAAAAAAGCATTTTCTTTTTTTGTAAGTTTGATTTTTATACCCTTATAAAAGGTTTCACATATACTGACGTCAAGATGAAAGTCTTCCCCAAAGTGTATGATTGGCTCATGTGCATCTTGTTTAGCGTAAAGTAATTTTTCTAAACTAAGTTTATCAGATTTTAGAACTGTCAACTCTTTTTTAAGAGTCTTTTCTGAATTATATTTAAAAAAAGCCATTTGAAGAGTTGCATGAAGTGAACCTGGATCAAAGGGCTTTACAATATAGCCATAAGGCTCTGTGAGTTTTGCTTGAGAAATAATCTCATCATCACTGTAAGATGTGAGAAAAATAAATGGAATACTATAAATACTCCGTATCTCTCGGGCTAACTCTATACCATCTTGAGAATCCTGTAAAGATATATCTATAATGATGATTTCAGGCTTTAGATTGAAAATTTTTTCTTTAGCATCATGTATATCATGAGATATACCAATCACATTATAGTTTTGCTTTTGAAGCGATATCTTTAAATTAAGTGCAGTTATCTCATCATCTTCGACAATAAGAATATCTTTTTCGTTCATTACGTCACCTTATAAGTTCTAAAATAATTTCCCAACGGTGTATAAAATTATTTTATACTATAAAAAGAAATTTGTCAATTTTATTACATTAATTTGATAAATTTGTAACAAAATGATACAAGATATTAGGTTATTATTTGTTAAGTATAGAGTTGCTTGGATATAAAACTTTTCCGGAAGGAACCACTAAAGAAGAAGTTTTTAAATGCACATCCTGATCATCAAAAAATATATGGGCTCTAAAGGATTCCAGGACTTTGCTTTTTTCTATACCGCCTAGAAAAAAAGCTTCATCCACGTAAACGCCCCAGTGACGCAATGTTTTTATAACTCTTAAATCTGATGGTGCATTTCTTGCCGTCACGATTGCAATTCTCACCGGTGAATACTCCATTCTCATAGGAAGTCTGTGTTGCAGGGATGCAAGTTTTTTTAAAAAAGATGCAAAAGGGCCTCCGAGCATTGGGATATTTTGTGATGCATCTTCATTTTTATGAAATGCTTCAATACCTTCTTGCTTGTAAACAAGTTCACTGCTTTCATCAAAAAGCACAGCATCCCCATCAAAGGCAATACGGACCTGTCCATCTTCTATATCACAGGTGTACTCTGGAGGAGTGGATAAAACAGCAGATGCACAGGTGAGAGAGTCAATCACTTTTTGAGCATCTTTTTCATCCGTCGTTAAAAACAGATCAACGCCAAAAGCTTCTATGTAGTCAGCTGAAGATTCTCCGGCAGTGAAAGCAGAGCGTGTGATATTTAGTTTTAATTTTCGTATGGTGTTTAAAACTCTCACACCTGTGTCTGGCGAATTTCTTGACATCACGACAACTTCAACCAATGGTGTATCGCCTTTGTTCTGATAACGGTTTAAGTTAAGCAGGGCCTCAATAAAAGCGAACCCAATCCCTTTTTCTAGAGGAATCTCTTCATGCTCTAGCATGTAGTCTCTGTATATCTGTATAGCATTGTCAGGATGGTTGAGATATTCTTTTTTAAACAAAGCGTCTGCTTCGGAGAGGTCAAACAAAGCTGTTGCTGATATACCGATGACAAGTGTGTTTTCTAGGTTGAATGCCAACAGATTTCCTTTGTTAATTTATATCGCCTATTATAGTGAAATACTTTTAATAAATCAGAGGGAGTTCTAAAATGTTTAAAATATTTATTTACATTGTGTTTTTAAATCTGTTTGTGAGTGCTTTATATGCGATGGAGTATAAAAAATTAGAACCTTTTCCTTTAAATAACTTAACGTATGAAGAGGAAAAAGTTATTATTCATAAGGGCACGGAGAGACCTTTTAGTGGAAAATACAACAAACATCACAAAGAGGGTGTGTATACATGTAAGAGATGTGATGCACCCCTGTATAATTCAAACTCAAAGTTTGAGAGTTCTTGCGGTTGGCCGAGTTTTGATGATGAGATAAAAGGTGCGATTAAAAGAAATCCCGATCCAGATGGTTATAGAGTTGAAATTCTATGTGCAAAGTGTGATGCACACCTCGGGCATGTGTTTGAAGGTGAAAGGTTCACAGAGAAAAATGTACGTCACTGTGTCAACTCCATCTCTTTAGATTTTAAAGAAGCAAAAGAAAAGGTGACGGAAAAAAAAGCATATTTTGCAGGTGGATGTTTTTGGGGAGTTGAGTACCATTTTGAAAAGTTAGAAGGTGTGAAGTCGGTTGTATCGGGTTTTATGGGAGGGCATATACAAAATCCATCCTACAGAGATGTTGTTCGTGGCAAGAGCGGTCATTTAGAAGTGGTTGAAGTGAGGTATGATTCTTTAAAGGTGAGTTTTGAGACTTTGGCAAAACTGTTTTTTGAGATACACGACCCAACGCAAAAAAATGGTCAAGGCCCCGATATCGGGAGTCAGTACCTCTCGGCAATTTTCACCTCAGATGCAAAAGAAAAAGAAACGATTTATAAACTAGTCGGTGTTTTAAATCAAAAAGGTTTAGATATAGCAACAAAAATTTATGAAACCAAAACTTTTTATAAAGCTGAAGAGTATCATCAGGATTACTATGAAAAAACTGGTAAAAAACCCTATTGTCATAGCTATAAAAAACTATTTTAAAAAGTGATAACCTTAACGTCATCATTTTGAAGTGCTTCTGTGAGCATTTCACCGGTGTGGATTAAATCCACACCTAAACTTCTTAATTGATCAGACACCCCGTAATCATCCGTGCAAACCACACAGGCATTAAATTTCACACCGCTCTCACGTACAACTTTAAATTGTTCTTGCAGGTCTGTATTCTCAGCTAAAAGTTTTGCAGAGGGTCCCCATATCATTATGGTGGCTTCATCCCAGTATTTTCTCTCCAGCATCACAGAAGAGTAAAGCAAGACCAGTTTTTTTGCAACTTCTGCTTCACCGCTTGACCATACTATTAAGAGTTTGTTTTTCATAGGGTTTACTTAAACCAGCCCTTCATTTTATCGATTGCAGAATCTAAAACATTTTCATGCGGTTTAGATTCTTTTGCACCGAATGATGCTTCAAGCTGAGCAAGCAGCTCTTTTTGTTCTTTGTTGAGTTTTTTAGGATAGGTGATATTCACCTGAGCGATAAGATCACCCTTACCATGTCCATGAACATCTGCTATACCTTCTCCTCTGAAGGTGAAGTGTTGTTTATCTTTTGTCCCAACATCAAGTTTCAGTTCGAGTTCACCTGTTAAAGATGGAATAGTCACATTATCTCCGGCTACAGCTTGGGTGAAGAAAACCGGAATCGCGATATAAACATTGTTTCCATCTCTTTGAAAATGTTTGTCGGCTTTGACGGTGAAAGTGACATACAAGTCCCCGCGGGTGCCTTTTTTACCGATATTTCCTTTTCCGGACACTCTTAAACGGTTGTCAGAATCAATTCCTGCAGGAATTTTTATAGTGACTTTTTCACGTTTTTCTTCATAGCCTGTGCCTCTGCAAGACTTACAAGAATCAGCCGGAGCACTTCCGGCACCGTTACATACCGGACATGTTTGAGAAAAAGTCATGAAACCTTGTTTCATGTACACTTGACCTTTTCCTCCACACTGCTGACAAGTGGCAAGTTTTCCATCTTTTGCACCGGTGCCTTTACAAGGTTTACAAGCGTCTTTGTATTTGAATTCCACTTCTTTTTCACAACCGAAAATTGCTTCATTGAAACTGATATACATATCAACATTCATATCAAGTTGGTATTTTTCCATATCAGCCGGATTTTGACGACGACGTGAAGAACCGCCTCCGCCAAAACCGGAGAACATATCTTCAAACATAGAACCTAGATCATCAAATCCACCGCTTGAACGACGTCCGCCACCTTGCTGTAAGCCTTCTTTTCCATAACGGTCGTAGATACTTCTCTGCTGATCATCACTTAAACACTGGTATGCTTCATTGCAAAGTTTGAACTTATGTTCGGCGTCAGCATCCCCCTGGTTTTTATCAGGATGGTATTTTTTAGCCATTGTTCTGTAAGCTTTTTTTATAGTTGTTTTGTCTGCATTTTTAGAGACTTCTAATATTTCATAATAACTTGATTCTTCCATTTTATTAATGTCTTCCTAAAATTTTTTCGCAATTATACCCATTTTGTGGTTTATTTTTAAGTATAATCTATCTCATGAAATACATCTTATTCGCTTCAATTTTAATATTACTTTTTTCAGGGTGCGCTAAAAAACCTCAAATCATGTTTGACTCACTTGCTATGACACATTTAAAAAAAAGTTCTTTCACACAGTTGCCAGATTGGAATAAAGAGAATCATGATGAGGTTCTAGATAATTTTATAAATAGCTGTAAGAGCAATAAAACAAAACAAATATACAAAGACTTGTGTGAAGAAGCACAAAATGCAGATGACAGTAAAAGCTTTATAGAAAAAGAGTTTTCAGCGTATAAAATATATACGCAAGATTTTAAAGAAGAGGGCCTTTTAACGGGCTACTATGAGCCACAGCTTAAAGGTTCTTTAGTTCAAAATTCACAATACAAATATCCCATTTATAAAACTCCAAAGGATTTGATCATAGTTGATTTGAGTTCTATCTATCCGGATTTGAAAAACTATAGATTACGAGGGAAAATACAGGGGAATAAGCTTGTTCCTTATGAGAAAAGAAAAGAAAGAACTTCAGCGGAAATCACTTCTGATGTAATCTGTTACACGGATTCAAAAATTGATCTTTTCTTTTTAGAAGTGCA
>JACNLH010000107.1:0-1539 GCA_014381585.1 Candidatus Sulfurimonas ponti | reverse complement strand
GCAACAGGTTCTTTAGGTGTTTGTTTAACACAGGAGAGATCTATTGCAGTGGACAGAAGGTACATCCCACTTGGTAGTATGCTGTATTTAAACACTAAGATTCAAGATAAAGATGTAAGTAAAATGGTTTTAGCGCAAGATACGGGCGGTGCTATAAAAGGGGCTGTCCGAGCTGATATGTTTTTAGGATATGGTGAAGAGGCTATGCAAACAGCAGGTGAACTCAAGTCTGATTTGGAACTTTGGATATTACTTCCAAAAAATAAGAAAGTGGATAAAAAATGAATAATTTAGATAAATTCAACCGTCTTGTGGATGCCTTGCAAGATTTACCGACCATAGGTAAAAAATCAGCAACACGTTTAGCTTATTTTATGGTTATGAATGACAGTTATGTCGGTCTGAAAATCTCTCATGCCATTGAAGATGCCTTGGGCTCTTTGAAAAAATGCACCAAATGCGGCGGGATGAGTGAAGATGAGTTATGCTCGATTTGTTGTGATGAGAGGCGTGATGACACACTTTTATGCATCGTGGAAACTGCAAAGGATATCTTGCTTTTAGAAGAAAATGGACTTTTTGATGGAAGGTATTTTGTTTTAGAATCTTTAGATGAGTTTAGTATAAGTCATCTTGTGGAAATTGCAACAAATGGGATTTGTGAACTTGTGTTTGCCATCACTCCATCTATTGCAAATGATGCCCTTATACTTTACATAGAAGATAAGCTTAGCCACTTAGATATAAACTTCACCAAAATCGCTCAAGGTGTTCCAACCGGTGTGAGTTTAGAGAACATCGACTTACTTTCACTCACTCGTGCTTTAGAAGATAGAGTAAGGGTTTAATAAGTTAGTATATAATCAACTCAAATAAATTAAAGGTGTTTTAAATGAAATTACAAACAGTATTAGTGGGGGCGGTTTTAGGCTTAGCAGTATTTGTAAGTGGATGTGGAAGCACAAAAGAAGTGGGACCGGCGGTGAATACCGGTTTTTTCCAAGATTATGAAGCCATTCAAGCTGCTCCGCAATCAAGTTTGAAAAAGTATACAAATATCAGAGTGGCAGAGGTTCAAGTTGTTCCGGCCATTGCACCTGAAAATCAGACAGCTTCGCAAAAGAAGATGTATAAAGATATTGCAGCGTATTTAAACCAAGAGTATAAAAAACTGATCAATGCTTCAGGCAGATATACATTAGTTGAAAAAGATACAAAAAACACACTTGTTTTAGAGAGTGCCATCTCTGCGGTGGAAGTGCATTTCGATGACAAAGAATGGAACCAGCTTTCGCCGATTGCGATGGGTTTGGATGTTGTGTCTTTTAATGCTTATATGTACGAGTTTGTCCGTCTTTTAGGTGAAATGAAGTTGGTGGACGCTGAGTCAGGCAAGGTTGTGTCCAGTAATTTAAATATTCTCAAAAGTGAGAAGATTTTTATAACAGGCGATGACTTAGAGTTTAAAAATGTAAAAGCCTCTCTTGATAGCTGGTTGGCTCAAGTAAAAGTAAACTTAGAAAAATAGTCATACTTTGT
>JACNLH010000120.1:8805-13831 GCA_014381585.1 Candidatus Sulfurimonas ponti | reverse complement strand
CTAGTTTAGGATAAAGGCTTTTTTTGCTCCTTTTTATTAAAAAATTTCATAAATTCTGGCCCCATATAATAATCACCTCGGGGTTTTTAATTGCAATTTTCATTGGCTGCTTCACCTATCAATACTATCAAGAAAAGGATCGGATCCGCTTAGAACTGGCAAGTCACAAAATGTCTTTTCTCATTAAAAGCAATCTGCTTGCATATAAACATATTCTAGAACACAGTCTTTCTTTATTTAATTCCTCCCATCGTGTCACGCCCGATGAATGGGAGATGTTTTTCAAAGAACAAAAAGTATATGAAAATTTAAAAGGGATTCAGGAGCTGGCTTACTCTGAAATAGTTCCTCCAAATGAAAAAAAAGAATATGAAAAGCGCATGAGAAAAGAGGGCTTCGCTGATTTTAAGATACATCCCAAAGGGGATAGAGAACTCTATAACCCTATAATATATCTAAAGTCTTTTAAGCAGCGTAATGCAAGCACCTTAGGATATGATATGTTTTATGAAAAAATATCTAGAGAAGCTATGACAGAGGCAATGCAAAGCACTGAAGTGACAATCTCGGCTAAAACCACGCTTTCTCAAGAGTTCGACAAAAATATTCAAGCCGGTTTTTTAATATGCTTACCGATTTACAAACATAGCTCCAAATCAGGCACCCCCCAAAACAGAACTTTAGAAATTCAAGGCTTTGTCTATGCGTCATTTCATGCAAGCGAATTTATGAATGCTATTGGGAAAACAACATTTCCCGACATAAATTTCGAGCTTTACGATGGAAATGCAAGCAATCCGGAAAACCTTCTTTATGACTCCAATATCAAGCTTAAATCGGCACTTTGTAAAAAAACAGATATCAAGATGAACGGACGCACCTGGAGTCTTGTATGTAAGACAAGCAGCACCTTAAAAAGCGAAAATATATACATTATTTTTCTTATCCCAAGCCTTATCTTGATAGTCACTTTATTGCTCTATCTATTGCTACAGTCATTGGTTAAAGCAAAAATGGATGCACTCCAAGCCGGCGAAAAATTACATGCTTCAGAAGAAAGACTTTTGTTTGCACTCGAAGGTGCCGGGGATGGATTCTGGGACTGGAACCTCAAAACAGATGAGGCCTTTTATTCAAAACGATGGAAAGAGATCTTGGGCTATGAAGAAAATGACATAAGCAACAATTTTGATGAATGGAAAAGCAGAGTGCATCCCGAAGATATTAAACAGGCCTTTGTAGATATACAATCACATATTGATGGCGAAAGTGATATCTACATGAATGAGCATAGACTCAAGTGTAAGGATGGATCTTATAAATGGCTACTATCTAGAGGTCTTGCAGTAAGCTGGGATATTGATGGCAACCCAATAAGAATAGTTGGTTCACATAATGACATCTCTGAACGCAAAGAGATGGAAGAAGAACTAAAAATGTACGCGCATGACCTAGAAACAAAGATAGCCATAGAAGTTGAAAAAAACAGACTCCAGCAAGAAAAAGTGTTTAATCAAGCCCGTCATGCACAAATGGGAGAGATGATCGGAATGATTGCACATCAATGGCGTCAACCTCTCAATGCTGTAAGCGGAGCAGCTGTAAACTTAGGTCTTAAACAAAAGTTTGGAATGCTAAAGGATGAAGATATTGAAGAAACTTCAGAATTTATTCAAAACTCTGCTAAGCAAATGTCTGAAACTATAGATGATTTTATGAATTTTTTTAAGTCCAACTCCGAGAAAGAATTGTTTAGCTTAACTGAAGTTGTTCATAATATTGAGCATTTGATTGACGCTCAGCTTAAAACCCATGGTATTGAAATGGAAGTCATAATAGGTGATGCTTTAAAAATATATGGAAACAAGAATGAACTCACTCATATATTACTTAATTTGATTATGAATGCCCGCGATGCTTTAAAAACTAAAATGGGGACAGATAAAAAGATTACAATTCATGCCTCTCTTGAATCAGACGGGCTCTGTTCTATCAAAGTTATCGATAATGGCGGCGGGATAGATACGGCTATCATTGATAAAATTTTCAACCCTTATTTTACAACTAAAGAACAAGGAGAGGGAACCGGGATTGGATTGCATATGGCAAAAGAGATTATCCAAAGGAGTTTTAACGGCAGTATCACGGTGAAAAATACAGATAAGGGTGTTGCATTCACTTTATATCTCAATGCATCAAAACTTTAATTTTCATCTATCACTAAAATATCCATCCCGATATCATGATGCTTGATATTATTTGCATTTAAGACAGAAATTAGTTTGTTAAAATCATCCACATGAACTTTGGTTTCTGCCTCATGTGTGTAGATAATCCTCTTTTCATTTCCATTCTCAAAATAACTGAAATGCAACAAGGTGTGCTCTTTTAACAATTCATTTATATCAATTTTTTTCGAACTGGAGTTGCCTATAGCCTTTTGAACAGAGACACATGAAGACTTTTGTTTACTAATCACTTTTAGTTTATTTTTTGGTATCAGCTCAAGCAATTCCATAAATTTATCAAGGACACTCTCATCCACCTCAAGCTGTAATTTATACATAAAGCACTCCTAAGACCTAAATTATAACTAAGCATTTCATGTATAATATATTAATACAACTTAAAGCACCTAATACTTAAATACATAAAATAATTTGTGTCTAAAAATCTATTATAAATTAACCTTCTTGCGTTAAAGATTCATTTCGATACAATGATGTGTATCATTTTTTCAACAGACGATGTTTTACAAGCTAAATAATCTCGTCATCGGGAACTTGACTGCTTATCCACTTTAAAAACTACAAAACAAGTCATGGAGGCTTTACATGGAAATTCGAATATATTTTTGTGCTGTGTTATACAACGAGGATTCTGAGATAATCCAAATATCTGATATCAAAAGAGAGGCAAGTGATCATGGGGTGACAGATGTGGTGTCTAAAATTCAAGATTCAAAAACCACTCTATCGAAGTTATATAAAGATGGCTGGAGACTGGTTCAAGCTGTTCCTTCTCACGAAACAAACGGATACAGACTTTTTCTAGAGAGAGCGTGATTTTATTCACCTCTCTATCCTTTAAACTTCTAAACTCCTGTGTTTTGGACTTCTAAAACCACTTCTCTAACACCTTCGCTTTCGTCTTTACTCAGTTTAGTTAGTATTTCCGCTGGTGTTTTTGGATTTTTTGCAACTGCTGCACGAACATTTTCATCTTCATCTCTACTTAGCTGATCTAACAATTCCACTGTGATTTGCGGGTTCACCGAAACAGATATTCGAACAAACTCATCTCTGTCTTTACTTAGCTTTTCTATTATCTCAAATGGTGTGTTTGGATTCCCGGCAACCCAAGACACTATGAGTCTGTCTTGGCTTAAGGCAACTAAAGTTTCAACGGATGTGTTTAGATGTTCTGCAACAAATTCGCGAACAAACTCACTCTCATCTTTACTCAAGCTATCCAATGTTGCAGTTGATGTTTTTATATGTGCTGCAACTCTCACTCGGACAAACTGACTCTCATCTTTACTTAACTTATCTAAAGTCTCAATAGATATATTTGGATTATGTGCGAGCATTCTTCGAATATTTTCATCTTCACTTGCTGCCAATTCATCTAAAATAGATTCGGGTGTATTTTCGTTTTGTGCTAATTCTAATGCTTGTGTGGCTGTCATGTTTATCACCTTTAAAGATTTTAATTTATTTTGTAAATAATCAGTTGGGCGAATTGTAGCTTTTAATGTCTTAAATATTCAAGTCTAAGAAGGATGTGGATTTACTTATAAGATAGATCGAATCATAATAGCATAGTGAAGAATAAATAAGTTGGCAAAAAAGATAAACAAAGAAGATCCGCGTGAAATCAAGTTTTGCATATTTGTTCTTGGTATATCATTTGTTTTCAGCGCAATGTAAAAATGAACAACAGTGGCAACAATAACCAAAGCAACAACCGATAACTTTGCCCGTAAATAGTTCACTACATCACTATCATCACTTGTAAAAAGTAAATCTAGTAAACCATTTGCCCAAATAAGGGAAATCCCTGTTCCAACTAAAAGAACTAAAGACGCCAACTCATAGTATCCAAAAATCGGTCCCACATGAGGATAGACCTCTCTTTGCTTTTGTTTGTCTGTTAAAGTGATTCCAAGCACAAACATAAATATTGAACCGCCTATCCATGCTATGGCTGCAAAAAGATGTAAGTGCATTAAAGTATTCAAAATTGTCCTTGGTTTATAAAAGTGAAATTGTTTGATTTATTGTTGAAGATTTAAGACTCCTCTCCAGATACCTGCGGCACATAGTGACTTAAGGTGTGCTGCTGTATTCCTACCCTGACACATTATCCTAAATCACCATTGCACAGGTCTAAAGAGAAGCGGCAGTATTATAGCCAAAAAAAATCATTTGGCAAAGGTTTTTAGTAAATATCAACTAGGTATCGTAGCCACTGCTTTTTCAATTGCATCAAGATATCCTGTGTAGTCAAAACTCTCATCGGCCTCTCTTCCTGCAAACTCCATCTCTCTTGCCATATCATAAATCTCTGTGAATTTTAAATTGCCTGCACTCCCTTTAATCGAATGCGCTTGCATTTTTATATCGGCATAATCAGCTGAACCTATTGCGGTTCTTATATTTGAGAGTATCGGTCCTGATTCTTCAAGAAAACTTCCTATGAGCATCGGCATATGTTTTGGTTTTAAACCGATTGATGCTGCCATCTCTTCAAAATTTAAACTTGAATAATCCGCATTCAGTATCGCCATACACTATTTCCTATCTTTTTTGTACAATGTTATCATAATAAAAGAAAAGGGCAAAGAAATGTTATATATTGTAAGTGCCTTAAAATCAGAAGCACAGGCTTTTGTAGATAGATATAAACTTAAAAAATCAAAACTCTCAAACTTCACCGTCTTCTCAAACCCTGACATGATGCTGATACTCAGCGGTGTGGGAGTGGATAATGCTGCGCATGCCACACAGACTTTTATAAACCACTA
>JACNLH010000120.1:0-8201 GCA_014381585.1 Candidatus Sulfurimonas ponti | reverse complement strand
GTTATTTTATTTGACCGCTTTTATGATGATAGAACTAAAACAAAAAATATCTCTTCACCGGCACAGCTAAAGAATTTAACTACATCTTTGCAAAAACATTCAAATCAGCCGCTTCTTATCTCTGTGGACCAAGAAGGCGGAAAAGTCGCACGTCTTAAGCCTGCTTATGGGTTTAAAGAATTTCCATCTGCAAAAAAAGTCTCACAAGCTTCTTTCATCCAAGCAGAAGAAACATATAAAACAATGTCAAAAGTTTTACATGAAAACGGTGTAAACTGTAACTTCGCTCCAGTGGTGGATTTGGAGATAAATCCAAAAAACAAAGTCATAGTGGGGTTGGAGCGTTCATTTGGAGAATCACCCGAAGATGTGACTTCTTTTGCAAAGGTGCAAATACAAGAACAAAAAAAAGCTGGGATTATAAGTGTGCTCAAACACTTTCCGGGACATGGTTCTTCACTTGGAGATTCTCACTTGGGCTTTGTTGATATAAGCGACACCTGGTCTGAGATAGAGTTGGAACCTTATAAAGCTCTCATTGAATCTCAAAATATTGATATGATAATGACAGCCCATGTTTTTAACAAAGATCTCGATGAAAAATATCCGGCAACACTCTCTCACAATGTGAACACAAAACTGCTTCGTGAACAAATGCACTATAAAGGGGTGGTTGTAAGTGATGATTTGCAGATGAAAGCCATCTCCAAACATTACACACTTAAAGAAACCGTCACTTTAGCTATAAATGCGGGTGTGGATATTTTACTCTTTGGAAACCAATTGGCCAATCAAGATATAGATGAACTGGTGAATACAATCTATGGTGAAGTCAGGGCTGGTAGAATCCCGCAAGAGAGAATTATAGAATCCAACAAGAGAATAAATAAACTCCATGAATAGCACTTTTTCTTCCCTGGACTGGTTTGTGTTTATAGGCTATTTTTTAGTCCTAGGATTAAGTTCTTATCTGTTTTCCCGTAAAAAAATCACTTCCACGAGAGAGTATTTTGTAGGCTCAAATGCCATGCCGATGTTTGCAGTCGCCATCTCTGTTCTAGCCACAAGCCAATCGGCTGCAACGTTTTTAGGTGCACCTGAGTTTTCTTACAAGCATGACTTCACCTTTATAGGATTTTATTTCTCAGGACTTTTAGCAGTGGTGTTTGTAGCTTATGTGCTAATCCCTAAATTTTACGCCATGAAAGCCGTGACTGTATATGAGTTACTTGAAATCCGCTACGGTGCAAGTGCTAAAAAACAGGCTGGAATCATGTTTTTACTTGGTCGTGTTTTAGCAAGCGGAGCAAGACTCTATATAGGTTCCCTTGCAATCTCTATGATTTTATTTGGCGATATCATCTTCGCTCATGTTGCAATTTCAATCATCATCTTAGTGCTTGGAGCTTTAGCTTACACTTATTTTGGCGGGGTGAAATCTGTAATCCTTAGCGATATCATTCAAGCCCTCACATATATAGGTGCGGGTCTTGCTGTTTTAGTCTTTCTGTATTACTCTCTGGAAAATATAAATATTTTACAAATCCTCTCAGAGAACAATAAACTCCGAGTGATAGACACTTCCATAGATGGGAAATTCAGCGTCATTGGACTCTTAAGCGGTTGGCTGCTTCTAAACATCGCAGCCTTTGGACTTGACCAAGATATGACACAACGTGTTCTCTCATGTAAAAATGAAAAAGAGGCGGCTAAATCTCTTATAGTTTCTATTCTTTTGACTATTCCAGTTGTTTTAATATTTATGGCCATAGGATCTTTACTTTTTGTTTTTTATCAAAATGCCCAGGTGTCTCAAAGTTTCGATGGCGAAAATATCACTATCTTTATGTACTATATTTTAAATGAGATGCCTGAGGGTTTACGCGGTCTTGTAACCGTTGGGGCAATCGCAGCAGCATTATCAAGCACTAACTCTGTATTGGGCGCTATGGCTTCAGTGGCCATTGAAGATATTTATAAACCTTGGAAATTGCAAAGTGCCGAAGTCGGTGAAGAACACTTTGTAAGTGCCTCTAAAAAAGCTGTTTTATTCTTCGCACTTGTTTTATCTCTCATGGCAATGCTCAGTTACTTCTGGCAAAGATACTCTGAACTCTCACTCATAGGTTTTGCACTTGGGGTGATGGCTTTTGCCTACACTGGATTGCTAGGTGTTTATTTCTCAGCCATATTCACCACTCGCGGAAGCACAAGCACAGTGCCCTTTGCTTTAGCAGGCGGATTCTTCAGTGTTTTAGCACTCCAACCTTATGCTTTTGGAATCAGTATCGGTTTTTCATGGCAAATCGTCATTGGGACTTTAATCTCTTTTCTCATCATGCAACTTCATAAAAATCAGCTATAATAATATTACAAAATGACATACTTTTTAATCAAAAACATAGTATCTGTTACACTTCTTCAAATATAGCGAGGAGGTCTGATGTCTAAACAAGGGAAACAAATCAAAACTTTAAAATATATAGACCTATTTTCAGGTGCTGGAGGTTTTTCACTTGGATTTGACAGACTTGGATTTGAGAATGTTTTTTCTGTGGATATTCAAAAAGATTTTTGCCAAACTTATAAGGCAAACTTTCCTAGTCATACACTTATAGAAGAAGATATCACAAAACTCTCCGACAAAAGAATCATCAATCTCACAAAAGAAACTGATGTCGATGTGGTGATTGGCGGTCCGCCTTGCCAGGGCTTTTCCATAGCCGGAAATATTGGAAGAAAATTTATAGACGATCCTCGAAACAGACTTTTTCAAGAGTTTGTCCGTGTGGTGAAAGTGACAAATCCAAAATACTTTGTGATGGAAAATGTGGCTCGTCTCTACACGCATAACAAACATATGACCAAAAAAGAGATTATCGCAGATTTCAATAAACTCGGCTACACCGTAGAGTGCAAGATATTAAACTCTGCTGACTACGGTGTGCCGCAGGTGAGAAAGAGAGTGATATTTATAGGTTCACGAGTGACTAAGAACATCTTATTTCCAGATATATCACACACAGTGCATGTAACGGTGAAAGATGCTCTGAGCAAACTCCCGGAATTGAAATCCGGTGAAGAATCAGCGCTTCTAAATCACAAAGCGATGAACCACACACAGCAGATGCTTGAAAAAATGAGCTATCTCAAAGATGGTGAAGGAAGAGACAAAATTCCACAAAACCTGCGTCCAAAATCGGGTGATGTGAGAAAATACATTAAGTATGACAGCACTAAACCTTCAATCACCATAACAGGCGATATGCGAAAAGTGTTTCACCCAACACAAAACCGCGCTTTGACCGTTCGTGAACTCGCACGTATTCAAACCTTTCCGGATGACTTTGAGTTTAAAAGCACTTCAATCGCCCAGCAGCAACAGGTTGGAAATGCTGTTCCTCCCCTTATGGCCGAGGCAATTGCCGGCGCTATTAAAAAGATGATAGATGCACAATAAACGCTACCCGAAAGTCAACTATATCGGCAACAAAGAAAAGTTGGCTGATTGGATATGTGATTATTTTCCTAAAGATGCAGAGTCTGTATTTGACGCTTTTTGCGGTGGCTCATCTATCGGGTATGAAGCCAAAAAAAGAGGTTTCAGAGTTCTAAGCAACGATGTGCTGAAGATAAACTATTTTTTAGCCAAGTCACTTATACAAAACAAAACCCAAACACTTGATGCAAATGACTTGGAGATTCTGTTTTCAAGTAAACCCTTCAAGGGATTTATGTACAAAAACTATGGTGAAGTTTTCTTTTTCAAAGAAGAGTGCATGGAGCTGGATTTATATAGAAAAAATATAGAAAAACTCTCCTGCGAGTATAAAAAAACTATCGCCTTCACCCTCATCCGAAGAGCGATGATTCGTAAAATGCCCTACTCAAGATTTAATCTCAACTGGGATAAAATAAAGCAACTTCGGGATGAAGAATACTCTTATGAAAAGTATAAAAGAAAACGCGCTTATCATAACGAATCTTTTAAAAGTCATTTTCTTCAAAATCTCGATGCTTACAATGCTGCGGTTTTTGACAATGCAAAAGAAAACATTGCCTACAATGAAGATGTGTTTGAACTTTTGCCTAAACTGCATGCAGATGTGATTTATCTCGATCCCCCTTACACCGGAACTATGAATAATTACCATGGTTTTTACTCTCTTGTGGATGAGTACATCGCATCAAAAAAGCTGAAACCTTTTGATAACAACTTCAGAGAGAAAAAATCAGCACTTGAGCTTTTTGACAAACTGTTTTCAAATCTTTCAAACTACAAATACTGGTTTTTAAGCTATAACAACAACTCTTATCCGTCAAAAGAAGATCTTATAGAGATTATCTCAAAGTACTCAAAAAACATCCAAGTGATAGAAAAACCTCATAACTATCAGATCACCGGTAAAGATAAAAAAAGCACAAACACTGAATACCTTTTTATAGTGAAAAATGAGAATTATAAAGCCCTCTGATGAGTGAACAAACTTATGAAAAATACTGGAGTTTAACAAACGCCTTCACCAATTACAACAGTGAAAAATTTCTCAAAACTCTAAAAATATGTCTTAACTTTATAAAAGAAAATACTGAAGAGCCGTACAGTGAAGAAAAATATGAAAGACTGCAACAAGCAGTGAACTTTGATACTATCAACGATATTTCCGTTAGAAAACGGATTAATCAACTGGTGAAGTTAGGTTTCATCAGCTCACAACTTATCGCCTATAACGAAGATTCCCTTGCGTATCTAGAAGCAAAAACAAATAAAAGAAGAGCCTCTCTTTTATCAAAGATAGTCTATTCAAGCTCAAAACTAAATGCCTCAGTCAAAGAAGACTCACAACTTCACCAAATCAACTTTCTTTTAAAAACTCTCGAGGAGGTCGGCAAACTTCATATAGATGATATTATCGGTTTAATGCAGGTCGATATTTCTAAGATTAAAAAAGGCTATTTAAGTTCTCAAGAATTAGAAGCAGTGAAACTTCAAGCACAAAACATCCATTTTCAAGAGAGAAAATACAATCAAATCTCACACTTTTTAAATCTTTTGAGAAAACTTGATGACTTACTCATTGTAGGTGAAGAGTTGTATTTCGAAGAAGATGCGCAGGTTATATTTGCTCAAGAACTGCAAAAAATCTCCAATAAACGAGATGGCTATCTTCACCGTATTTACAAAAATCAACTCAAAGAAGAGAGCTTCGAAAAACTCGGTTCTGTGCAGTGTATGCTGGAGAGATTATCCTACCCTTCACTCGTTGCAAGTCACATAAAACCTTTTATTGTCTCAGATGAAAAAGAAGCTTATGACTCAAATAACGGTTTACTGCTAAGTAGAAATATGGATATTTTATTTGATCAAGGATATATCTCTTTTTTAGATAACGGTGAAATCATCTATTGTAATACACTTACGGATGCGCTTAAAGAACATCTAAACTTCTATAACTTAGATTCTATATTCTTTAATGAAGAACGATTAAAATACTTACGCTATCATAGAGAAAATATATTAAAATCAGGTGCTTAAATGGCTGAGTTATACATAGGTGTTATGAGCGGGACAAGTCTTGACGGTATTGATATCGCTCTTTGTGAGATTGACAAAATAAGCTGTACACTCATTCACGCGCATGAATATAGATTCAACCATGACATCAAAGAAGAGATTTTAACTATTATTGCCGGAACCACGACACTTGAGCAAATTGGGACTTTAAATGCTAAACTCGGAACTCTTTTTGCGGACTCAATCAATAGCTTCTTAAAACAATTTGAAATAAATCCCTCTACTATAAAAGCAATAGGTCTTCACGGTCAGACACTTTGGCATCAACCTCACGCAGAATTCCCATTCTCAATGCAACTTGGCTGCCCAAATATCGTACATGCACAAACCGGCATACAAGTCGTAGCTGATTTTAGAAATATGGATATAGCTAACGGCGGGGAAGGTGCTCCTTTCGCACCGGCATTTCATGAGTTTTTATTTGCTTCGCTTGAAAAAAAGACTGCAGTTGTAAACATTGGCGGGATGGCGAATATCACTCTTTTAGAAACTCCCTTAAAAGGCTGGGACATTGGCACGGGCAATGTTTTACTTGATTCTTGGATAAAAAGATGCAAGGGTGTCGCGTATGACAGAGATGGGGTTTTTGCAAAATCCGGTGAAGTGAATAAAGAACTGCTTAAGAGCTTTTTAAAAGACCCCTACTTTGAAAGACTCCCTCCCAAAAGCACAGGACGGGAATATTTCAACGAAACTTGGATAGCCAATCACTTACCGATGTTTCAGACCATCAAAGATGAAGATATACAACGCACACTTTTAGAACTAACAGCGCTTAGCATTCAAAAAGATGTCCAAAACTCCAAGCTTGACTTACTTATAGTTTGCGGCGGCGGTGCAAAAAATATCTTCTTGATGCAAAGACTTCAAGAGCTGTGTGAGTGTGAAGTCACAGCAAGTGACTCTCTTGGAGTGAGCGGAGATTCTATGGAGGCCATGGCCTTTGCATGGTTGGCATATAAAAGAGTGCGCGGTGAAGTTGTTAATCTTCGCTCCGTCACAGGTGCTCGTGAAAATTCAATTTTAGGTGGAATCTATGGACAAAATTAGAGAATGGTTATATCAAACACCCTACCAACATTTCACTATAGAGATAGCTTCTGAAGATGCAAGTTTTAGAAAGTATTATAGACTCACTCATGCTCAGACCAGCCTTTTACTTATGGACTCATCCTTAGAAAAAGATTCGCTTCCCGCCTTCATAAAAGTTACTCAAAAGCTCCTCAACTCAAAGGTGAAGGCGCCTCAAATTTTAGAACAGAACCTTGAAGCTGGATATCTTATCTTAGAAGATTTCGGTTGCACTCACTATCTTGATATTTTAGACTGGGATAATTTTGAAGACCTTTACAAAAAAGCGATAGATGAGATAGTGAAAATGCAAAAGGCAAGCACCTCAGGTTTACCTCTCTATGACAAAGCTTTTTTAATCAAAGAGATGGATTTGATGAGTGAGTGGTATATGGAAAAACTCCTGCCCGTTTCTTTATCCTCGGCGCAAAAAGAGATTATCGACCAAACAATCAATGCTATCGCTGATGAAGTCTTAAAGCAACCCCAAGGACTCTTTGTTCACCGTGATTTTCACTCAAGAAACATCATGCTTACAAAAAATGATGAAGTGGGTGTTATAGATTATCAAGATGCTATGAGAGGTGCGCTTATGTATGATATAGCCTCACTTTTAGAGGATTCCTACATAGAGTTCGATCGAGAAGATATGCAAAAACTTGTTCTGTATTTTCGTGATAAAAAAGGTCTCGATATCGATGATGCGACGGCTTTGCGTTGGTTTGATTTTATAAGTATGCAGCGTCATATAAAAGTGCTTGGGATATTCGCAAGGCTTTACAAAAGAGATGGGAAAAAAGGATACCTAAAAGATATTCCGCTCACTTTAAAATACCTTTTTGACACAGCAAAACTCTATAAAGAAACAAAACCCTTAAATCAGCTTTTTAAAGAGATATAAATGAAAGCGATGATTTTAGCTGCCGGTCGCGGTGAGCGGATGCGGCCACTTACAGATGTTTTGCCCAAACCGCTTTTAGAAGTGCATAACAAACCTTTGATAGTTTGGCATTTAGAAAAATTGGTGAAGGCCGGATTTAAAGAGGTGATTATAAATATCGCTCACTTAGGTTTTAAAATACCTGAGTATCTAGGAGATGGCTCAAACTATGGTATTAAGATTGCTTACTCTAATGAACAGACAAGCGGTGCGCTAGAGAGTGCCGGCGGCATTAAAAAAGCGCTTCCTCTTTTAGGTGAAGAGAACTTTTTAGTTGTCAATGGTGATGTGTTTTGCGACTATGACTTCAATCCTGACTTTGATTTACAAAACAAATCAGCACACCTCATTTTAGTTCAAAACCCCAGCCATAACGTAAAAGGCGATTTTGGCTTAAATGACACTTTAGTTTTCAACAAGGCTGATGAGATGTATACATTTTCAGGGATAGGATATTATAATCCAGAACTTTTCAAAGATGTTAAGGAAGGGAAATCAGCCTTAGCACCTCTTCTACGTGAGGCGATAGAGCAAAAAAATATTACAGGTGAAGTGCATCATGGTCACTGGCATGATATCGGCACTCCGCAAAGATTAGATGAAATAAATAGGACA
>JACNLH010000058.1 GCA_014381585.1 Candidatus Sulfurimonas ponti | reverse complement strand
TATATTTTAATGGTTGAGGGTGGAATACCTCAGGGGCAGAGTGATTTTTATTTAACAGTCGGTGCCCATGGTAAAACAGGGCAACAACATGCTATAGAGGCTTCTAATGACGCGGCTGCAATTTTTGCTATTGGCACGTGTTCGTCTTTTGGAGGTGTTCAAGCAGCTGCCCCGAATCCTACAAATGCACAGCCCTTGAGTAAAATAACCAATAAACCTGTAATCAACGTCCCTGGATGTCCTCCTAGTGAGAGTAACATTGTCGGAACGCTCTTACACTTCATTTTATATGGAACTCTTCCGGCACTGGATGTTTATAATCGTCCAAAATGGGCTTATGGACTTAGAATTCATGACGCTTGTGAAAGACGTGGTCGGTTTGATGCCGGTGAATTTGTACAACAGTTCGGAGATGACGGTGCCAAACATGGCTATTGTCTTTATAAAGTGGGTTGTAAAGGTCCATACACTTTTAATAATTGCTCCAAACAAAAATTCAACCAAGGAACATCTTGGCCTATTCAGTCAGGACATGGATGTATGGGATGTAGTGAACCAGACTTTTGGGACACTATGGGAATAGTGCATGAACCCTTGGCAAACAGGCTGTATCACAGTGCATTTGGTGGACTTGGTTCTGACGCAACAGCGGATAAAATCGGTTTAGGACTGCTTACTGTCACGGCGATAGGAATCGCAGCGCATGCTGCAATATCTGTAATCAAAAATCCAGAAGTATAGAAGAGGAGTTTAGTATGTCAAAGAGAGTGGTGGTAGATCCGATAACAAGAATCGAAGGACATTTAAGAGCTGAAGTTATTGTTGGAGAGGACGGAATAGTGCAAGATGCTTTTGTGTCTTCAACATTGTGGAGAGGTCTTGAAGTGATTGCTAAAGGCCGTGATCCAAGAAATATACCCTTGATGATGCAAAGAATCTGTGGAGTGTGTACTTACTCACACTATTTAAAAAGCACGATGACTGTGGAAAATGCACTTGGAATTAAGATACCTTACAATGCAGAACTTGTGAGAACTTTAATGAATGCTGCATTGTTTATGCATGACCATCCTGTTCATTTTTATCATTTACATGGTGTTGACTGGGTTGATATCGTCTCAGCATTAAGCGCTGATGAGAAAAAAGCAAGTGAATTAGCATTTAAATACTGTGACAACCCAATTGGAACAGGTGAAAATGAACTTAAACGGGTAAAAGAAAAAATAGCCAAATTTGCCAAAAATCCACAAGGTCTTGGACCGTTTGCCAATGCATATTGGGGGCATAAAACATTTAGATTTTCGCCAGAACAAAATCTAATTGCACTTTCTCATTATTTAAAAGCACTGGAAGTGCAAAGAACGGCTGCACAATTGATGGCTATTTTTGGTGGTAAACAACCGCATCCACAAAGTTTAGTAGTTGGTGGAGTCACTTGTGTTATGGATATTTTAAATCCGGCTAGAATGGGTGAGTATTTAGTTAAATTTCAAGAGATTGCAGACTTTATCAACAATGCATATTATCCTGATATTGTTATGGCAGTGGAGATGTATAAAACTGAACCATCAGTTATGAAGCCTATGGGTGTTAAAAATTTTATGGCACATAAAGAATTTATGATTGGAAAAAATGAGTATCTTTTTGACAGCGGTGTGATTATGAATGGTGATTTGAGCAAAGTTTTTGATATTGATGAAGATAAGATTACAGAAGATGCAACGCATTCATGGTATAAAAATGATAATCCGCTTCATCCGTATAATGGTGAAACAGAGCCAAATTACACCGGTTTTGTAGATGGAGAAAGTATTGGTGTTGATGGCACAAATGTTAAAACAAAACTAATCGATGAAACAAAAAAATATAGCTGGATTAAATCTCCAAGATACAATGAAGAGCCTATGGAAGTGGGACCATTAGCCAGTATTTTAGTTGGTTATGTCAGAGGGAATGAAAAGGTGACAACACTTGTAAATGAGTTTTTAGGAAAAACCGGGATTCCAGCGGCTGCACTGTTTTCAACTTTGGGAAGAACAGGTGCGAGAATGCTTCAGGCAAAACTCGTCTCAGACAATGCCTTGGTTGCGTTTAACAACTTAATAGAAAACCTTAAAGTGGATCAAGAGACATGTGCTCCTTATATTATCGATAAAGATAAAGAGTATATTGGCAGAGGTATCGGTGATGTGCCACGTGGAATGCTGAGTCATTGGATTAAAATAAAAAATGGAGTTGTTGAAAATTATCAAGCAGTGGTTCCATCGACTTGGAATGCGGGGCCTATGGATGCTCAAGGTAAAAAAGGACCCTATGAGGCTGATTTAATAGGTCTCAAAATTGAGGATTTAACGCAACCGCTAGAAATTATTAGAATTATTCATTCATTTGACCCTTGTATAGCTTGTGCGGTTCACGTAATGGATACAAAAGGCAAGACTCTGAGTGAGTATAAAGTGAATCCGCTTTATAATGGATGCAGTGTATAAAGGAGTTATCATGGATACGACATCTAAAGAATCCACTAAAATACAACAGCATGTTGATATAGAAGGGCATGTTGGAATAGATGAGCATATTGGACGAGATCTTGAGTACTCGGCGGCTTATAGATGGCAGCATTGGATTAGAGCTTTTTCAATTATTTTTTTAATCGCAACGGGCTTTTATCTGGCAGTTCCGGTTATAACTCCGACAGTGACTAATGAGCCCACAAACTTTATGTATGCACTTTTTAGAACTTGGCATATTATTATTGGATTTGTTTTTATCGCTGCAATTCTTCTAAAAAGCTATCTTTTTATTTTCGCTAAAAAACATGAAAATGAGAGAGCTGCTTTATGGGATGTGATTAATCCAATAGTTTGGGTTAAACAGATAGGATTTTATTTGTTGATTAGCAAGCATCCAAAGTTAAGGGGAGTGTATAATCCTATGCAATTTTTATCCTATACTTTATTTTATGTAATGGCATTTGGCTTAATTATTACAGGTTTAATCCTTTTTGTTCATGTGTATCATGAGGGATTAGGCGGATTTTTATACGAACCGATGAGAAGTATAGAAGTTATGTTGGGTGGTTTGGCATTTGTAAGAGAACTTCACCATATACTTATGTGGGGTGTGATTTTATTTATAGTGATACACATTTATATAGCAGTCTACAATGCAGTCTTCATCAAAGAAGGTACAATTGATGCTATAATCAGCGGAATAAAATGGCATAAAAGAGTTTAGTCACTTTTATAAGTTTTATTTTAAAGATATAGCAAATACAAAGGGTTTTCTTGAAGATTTTAATACTTGGTATTGGTAATATTCTTTTTGGAGATGAGGGTGTTGGCCCTCATCTGGCAAACCTCATAGATGAAAAATATCAATTTGATTCTACAGAACATGAAATAGAGATTGTAGATGGTGGAACGTTGGCGCAAAGATTAATCCCTATTATTACAGAGTATGACAGGGTTTTGCTTATTGATTGTGTAAAAGTGCTTGAGGGTGAAGTGGGTGATGTTTTTTGCTTTGATTTTACAGATGTGCCGGATTTCATCACATGGAATGGAAGTGCTCATGAGGTGGAGATGCTTCAAACGCTTCAGATGATAGAGATGTTAGGAGACTTGCCTCCTACAAAAATAGTGGGTGTGATTCCTTATGTCATCGGTGAAGACAGTACATTCACTATGACGCCAGAGGTGTTAAGGGCAAGTGCTCTTATGGAAAAAACTATACTCGAGTATATTGAGGCTTTTGGTGTAAAGAGTTCTATAAAAAAAGATGTCACTTTAGCTGAAGTGGCAAAATACACTTATTTAAAGGGTGTCTTATGATATTGAAGTTTTCGTTTGAGTATAGCTCTTCATCTTTCATATATGAAAAAATAATTTTAAGAACTTTGAAAATATTTAATCTAAAAAGCAATCTTTCAAGAGAGAAAGAAGAGTTGGTTTTGCATGTTTCATCTGATAACACTGATGATTTAGAAAATTTTGCAAATAAACTTTCTCTAGAATTGCCATACTCCATTTTTTTACATAATACAGAAGTTATTGCCGCTACAGATATGCCAAATTCGACTTTTCTTTTACCTCAAACCTCAAAAATCTCTATGCCGTTTTGTCCAAAGTGTTTAGAAGAAGTAAGAGATGAAGCGAACGAAAACTATTATAATCCATTTCATCAGTGTGAAGTTTGCGGTTACGATGTATATGCTGAAAAAGACAACTATAAAGAAAAAATACAAATAGCTGCACAATCTATACAAGATGGCTTAATCCTTGAAGTGGACACCTTATATGGAAAATATTGTCTTGGAAAGTTAAGTGCAAAATGTAATGATTTTGAGTTTGATATAGTGAGCTTTGATTTGCATTCAATAGAAAATTACACACATGCGGCCAAAACTGAGATGGTTGCTCTTGGAGCTATTGAAAAACCTTTTATTGAGCTAAAAACGAATGTGAAATTTAAAATGGATTTTGAAGATATTCAAAAAGAGTTTATAAGATTTAAACTTGCAGATGACTTTATATTGTATTTCCTCTTATTGGAGTTGAATATCCTAGGTGAAAATTTAGTCTTCATATCTAAAGAGTGCCCTTTGGCTGATACGAAATTATCTTTGCATGATTCCGCTAATGAATTAGAACCGATTGAATGCGTGGTTAGTGACAGCTATGTTGCTATACTCAAGGGCCAAAGAGGTTTAGCAAAGTTCCATTTTGAGGGTGGCTCTAAGGCCGTTATCCCTCATATCGGTGCTTTTCATTCGGTTATCAAAGAACATGATTTATTTGAGAGAACTGTTATTGGCGTGAATATCAGTAGAGAATATCATAATGACATTTTAGTGTATGCTAAAAAATTTGGAACTATAGAGTATTTGTCATTTGAATTCGCATTTGATTCTATGGCAGAAGTGTTTGAGGCTATACGCACCACAAGTGAAACAGCGGCGAGATTGATGGCTAATTATGAAAAGAGATACAAAGAACATCATGAAGTGATATCAAAGATAGTCTTTGAGGTGAAAGAGTTTAATATTTATGCCTTATGGGGTGTGGTTTCGATTGTTTTAGGATTTTCTAAAGATGCAAACTTAAGAAATGCAGCAAAAATATTTGAGTCAAATGCCAATTCATTTTTAGGGACAAAAGGTCCTAGAATAGATTATAAATTAAAAAGCATCGATTCTAAAGTCTATTTAGATCCACTCATGACTATTAGAACAGCGATGAGTTTTAGACTTGCAGAAGTGGATTCCCTCACCCTTAGTTATGGTGTTATAGAAAGCTTTGTTGAATTTATAGCGAACCAGCTTGATGAGATAAAGAGTGAAATGAAGGCAGATGCAGTTGTTGTGACGGGTTCATTACTTGGGAATCGGCATCTTTTTTCTAAGTTATGCAAGGAGGTGTCCATCAACCATAACTTGTACTTTAACAAAGAGTTGCCGGTGGATGGAAGAAATATTTTATATGGCGGAAATGAGCTTTATTGATACGAACCGGATACTTAATAAACGGACTGGTTCAAGGTGTCGGATTTAGACCTTTCATATATAAGCTGGCACATGAACTTAGTCTTTTTGGATTTGTGAAAAATTCCACAGAAGGTGTTAGTATCGAGATTGAGGGTTTAGATGCCAATGTATATGAATTTGAAAAATCACTTCACGCACAACTTCCTCCACTTGCAAGAATAGACACTATAATAAGAACACAATTAGAATTACACAATGATAAAAGTTTTGAAATTTTAAAAAGTTCACAAGATTCAAATGCTTATAAAACTGCACTTATTCCACCGGATATAGCAATATGTGAAGATTGTTTAGAAGACATTGAAAATGAGAAAAAGTATAAAGACTATTTTGCAACAAACTGTACGAACTGCGGACCAAGGTATAGCATCATACAAACAGTGCCCTATGACAGGGTGAACACTTCCATGAAAAAATTCACTATGTGTGAAAGTTGTCGAGAGGAGTATGAAAATCCTTTAAACAGAAGATACCATGCACAACCGGTTTCTTGCAATAGTTGCGGACCGACTCTTTCTCATGAGATCAAAGATCTTGCAAAAGAGATTGAGAATGGAAAAATAGCGGCTATAAAAGGTATTGGAGGTTTTCATATAGTTTGTGATGCAAGAAATTCTGAAGTGATCGGTAAGCTTCGTGAGTTTAAAAACAGACCTGCAAAACCTTTCGCGCTTATGTGTGAAAATATAGAACAAGTGCAAAGCTTGGCAGAAGTCTCTGAAGAAGAAAGAGAACTATTGGAGTCCAAAGAGGCCCCTATTGTCATCTTAAAAAAATCATCAACTATAAATATATCTGACTCCATTGCTCCAAATATAGACAGAATCGGATGTTTTTTAGCATACACAGCACTTCACCATATTTTGTTTAAATATTTGAAAAATCCTATTGTGGCAACGAGTGCAAATCTAGGGGGCGAACCGATAATCATAGATGCGAAAGAAATCGAAAAAAAACTCCCCTTTGTGGATGTGATTGTTGATTTTGACAGAGATATCATAAACGGTGTTGATGATTCTTTAGTGCAAGTGATAGGCTCGAACACGCAGACACTTAGACTCTCTCGCGGATATGCCCCTAAGATAATAAAACTCCCCTTTAAAAGTGAAAAAAGAATTTTAGCAGTGGGAGCAAATGCAAAAAACTCTATAGCTTTTGTTATGGATGACAAGATCATACTCTCACCTCATATTGGCGATTTAGGCTCACTTGAAGCTTTTGAGTTTTTTAGCAGAACTATTGAGACCTTTAAAAGGTTTTACGACTTTGAGCCTGATCTGATAGTCCACGATAAACATCCAAACTACGAAACAACAAAGTGGGCAAAAGAGCAGGGCAAAGAACTCGTAGAAGTGCAACATCATCTAGCCCATATCTATGCGTGCAAGGCAGAGTTTGGACTCACTGGGGAATATCTTGGATTTAGTTTTGATGGAACAGGATATGGAGATGATGGAACGCTTTGGGGCGGTGAAGTATTTCTAGGCGATAAAAGGAAATACAGCTTTAAACAGATAAAACTTCTTGGCGGTGAAAAAGCTATAAAAGAACCTCGAAGAGTTGCACTGAGTATGCTTTTTGATACGCTGAGTTTAGATGAGGTTTTAGCCTTAGATATAGAACTTATCAAATCATTCACACCTTCAGAGATAAAGATGCTTCACCAAAGCCACAGCAAAAATTTAAACGCCCCCTTGAGTTCTTCAGTCGGCAGAATTTTTGACGGGGTGGCCAGTTTTGCAAATCTACTTCAGTTTCAAAGCTATGAGGGTGAAGCAGGCTTGCTTTGTGAGAAAAACTACAACAAAGATATCAGCAGAATATTTGAGTACATAATAATAGATGGAATCATAGAGATAAAGTTTGATTTTTTTGATAAAGAGATAGTCTCTGTTTTTATAAACACTTTGGTGAAGATAGTGGTGGAATTATCCAAAAGAGAAAAGATGGAAGTGATATTAAGCGGCGGGGTTTTTCAAAATAAAACACTTTTAGAACTAATAAAGTATGCTCTTGAGAATGAAAATGTAAAATACCATCATCAACAAGAGAGCGCTATCAACGATGGAGGAATCGCTTTGGGGCAGGCATATTCTTATGTGATTTCTTAAAGCTTCTTGCGTCCTGCTCTAGAGTCAATTTTCCAATTTTCTTCAGAATAAGAAAAGTACATTTTTTTTATATTGTCATTTTCGCTATAGTGAAGGGCGGCTCTATCAGAACCTTTGGATTCTAAACTTCTTACTTTTATCTTCACACCTTGCACCCTTTTTTTCAAATCTGAAGAAACAGCATCCTCCACCTTCTTAAGTGCAAGTGCATCACTCTGCATAGCTTCAAGCGAGACTTTAAATGAAGCGTCATGAAAAACATGCTTAAACGACATCATCTCCAAAAGGCTGAAGTAACTCTCATCTTCCATAACACTGCGAAGTGATTTCAAATCTGCACTGCGAAGTGAATCATAGTATAGATGAAGAGACTCAGTGAGTTTCTTCTCTAAGGCTGTATCAATGGGATACATATATCAACTTTCTCTTGCAATTGCTTTTTCAAATGCATCAAGATGATTGAGACTTCCATCTTTAAGGCTTTCATACACTCGAACCACATCAGAAGGCATTCCTTCGGCGGCTCTTTCTAAGTCATCTATGTCCGTCACTTCTATCAAGCGGCCAACTTTTAATGCTTCGAGCAATGAAACCTGCCCAAGCTCAATACACTGGTTGTACAACTCCTGCATCTCATGAAGCTCAAGCTGCCCCACAAAATCATCTTCTTGTGAAAGGTTCACACCGGATGTGTCTATCCCGTAACGTTCACATAAAACCTGTGCTGATAAAATATGTTCTTGCTCTGAAATTTGAATATTTGCAAATGTGCTTTCATTTGTATACATTTTACCCAAGGTTATATACACATCTCTAGCAACCTTTTCCTCTTGAAAGATGAAAAACAAAGTGTCTTTCTGCTCTTCGCTTAACTCTGCAGTCACACTCGAAGAAGCGCGTCTACCACCACTTGCAAAAGCACTTGAGGCAGAAACTAAAGCCCCTAGGCCTAAAATTTTCATGAAATCCCTACGGTTATTTGTTTGAGTGTTATTTTTCATTTTGGATCCTTTATTAGATAAGATAAGCTAATTGTATAGGAGAAGCGTTAGCATAGTGTTAGCGATACACCGTATAGATCCATTCGTCCTGGTATAGTATAGATAGATAAGAATTTGATTCTAAAGTATAAGCTTGATTTGGATATTATTGATGCTGAATATATATACTTGATGCAATTAGAACTTAGTTAAACTAAACTTAAAGCTTGATTGGGTACAATTGCGAACTTTTTTAGTAGAATTATAAGGAAATAATAAATGTACGCAATTATCAAAAACGGTGGTAAGCAGTATAAAGTTCAAGAAGGTGATATCCTTTTATTAGACAAAATGTCTCTTGAACCTAAAGCTTCTATCGAAATTACTGAAGTTCTTGCAGTGAATGCTGGTGAACTTAAAATGGGAACACCTTTTGTCGAGGGTGCTAAGGTTACTGCTGAGGTGATCAATGAAGGTCGTGACAAAAAAGTTGTAATCTTCAAAAAACGTCGTCGTAAAGACAGTAAAGTTAAAAGAGGTTTCAGAAGAGACTTCACTCGTGTTAGAATCACGAGTATAGCTGCATAAGGAGTATTAGATGGCACATAAGAAAGGACAGGGTAGTACACAGAATAATCGTGACTCAGCCGGTAGAAGACTTGGTGTAAAGAAATATGGTGGTGAAGTTGTAATTCCTGGGAATATTATTATTCGTCAAAGAGGAACTAAAGTTCACCCAGGTAAAAATGTTGGTATGGGAAAAGATCATACAATATTTGCACTTGTTGAAGGTACAGTTACTTTTGAAAGAAAAGACAAAAAACGTCAACAAGTTTCAGTAATACCTGCTGCATAATTAATTCTACATATCAGGGCTTTTTTGCCCGGATAGTTTATTCTTCATTTTTAGGTTTCAGCCTAAACAATTTTTAAATATTTAATAATTTACTTTTTATATTGTTAATGGAGTGAATTTTTAAGTTTTTAATAAAAGATTTGTTTATTAATAAATTTTAAAACAGCGATATTTTATATCTTATCGATTTCTGAGATTTACTTAGAAATCTTACATAGCTAGTAACTAGCTAAAGCATGAATTAAAAGGAAAACACTTGTTCACAGATAGCGTAGAATTAACAGTTTCATCAGGCAAGGGTGGACAAGGTTGTGTGGCATTTCGTCGTGAAAAGTTTGTACTCAATGGTGGTCCAAACGGTGGAGATGGTGGAAAAGGCGGAGATATCTGGTTTAGATGTGATAACAACACGCACACACTTTCTCACTTTCAAAGAAAAATGCATATAAAAGCTGATGGCGGTGTTCCAGGTGAAGGCTCTAATATGACTGGAAAGTCTGGAGCTAAAAAAATAATTATTGTTCCACCAGGAACGCAAATTATTGATTTAGAAAATGGTGAAGTGCTTTTTGATATGTTAAAAGACGGTCAAGAAGTGAAATTTATTGAAGGTGGAAAAGGCGGACTTGGAAATACACACTTTAAATCTCCAACAAACCAAAGACCAACCTATGCACAGCCCGGTGAAAAGGGTGAAACTCGTCAGATAAAACTTGATTTAAAGTTGATTGCTGATGTAGGTCTTGTAGGATTTCCGAATGTCGGAAAATCTACACTTATTTCTACCGTTTCTAATGCCCGTCCTGAAATTGCAAATTATGAATTCACCACACTCACACCAAAGTTGGGTCAGGTGAATATTGGTGATTTTGAATCATTTGTTATGGCAGATATTCCTGGTATTATTGGTGGGGCTCATGAAGGTAAAGGTCTTGGAATTCAGTTTTTAAGACATATTGAAAGAACTAAAACTCTTCTTTATATGGTTGATTTAGCTTCGTATAGAGATTTAAAAGAGCAGATTGAAGTATTAAAAGAAGAGATTTCAGAGTTTTCTTCAAAATTAGGCGAAAGTAAATACGCTATCGCTTTAACAAGAGCAGATATTGTAGCTCCGGATGAGATAAATGACCTTGTACACGGATTTTTAGATCTTCTTGGATTAGAAGCAAGTAAGACAAATGAGTTTAATTTTGATGCAGAGATTCCATATTTTGTTCAGGATTCCGCAGATGAAACATTAGGTTATGATAGAACAAAACCTTATCTAGTGGCACCGATATCTTCAGCAACTTCAAAAAATATAGAAGCGCTTAAGTATGCTTTATTTAATTTAGTGCAATCAGATAGAAACATTTAATTATGAATATATATCTCAAAGAGATAAACTTTAGTGACCACAGCGGTCCAAGCGGAATAAAAGGGACTTGTTCCTTTTATGGGAGTAATTAATGAAACGCATAGTAGTTAAGGTCGGTTCAGCTGTTTTAACTGAAAATAATGCAATTGCATTAGATAGAATGAAAGCTCTTGTCTATTTTTTAGCAGAGTTAAAAAAGAAACATCAAGTTATTTTAGTTTCCTCTGGAGCTGTTTCAGCTGGATACACAGCTTTACAATTAGATAGAAGTATACTTGAAAATAAACAGGCATTAGCTTCTATCGGTCAACCGATTTTAATGAAAAAGTATTCTGAAAAATTTGCACATCATGATATTTTATCTTCTCAGGTTTTAGTCACATCGGTGAATTTAAACAAAGCTGATGATGTGCAAAGAATTAAAAATACAATTGACACTTTACTAAATAATGGTGTCATACCTATTGTAAATGAAAACGACGCAACATCAACTGAAGAGTTGGTGGTCGGAGATAATGATCAACTTTCAGCATATATGGCTAAAAATACAGATGCTGATATGCTTATAATATTATCAGATATCGATGCCTATTATGACAAAGATCCAAGAGTTCATGATGATGCAAAACCACTCAACATTGTCTACTCAATAGAAAAATCTGAACTTGAAAAAGATGTCACTCCAAATAATGTTTTTGCAACAGGCGGTATTGTTACGAAACTTAAAGCTGCTCAGTATCTTCTTGATAACAAGATTGATATGTTTTTAGCGAGTGGATTTGATTTAAGAGATATTAAAAGTTACATGATTGATGGCATCCATAAAGGTGGAACTTTATTTAAGGCTGATAAATGAAAATAATTTTTATGGGCACACCGGATTATGCAGAGGCTATTTTAAAAACACTTATAGATGCTTCAGATATGGAAGTTGTAGCGGTGTACACTCAGCCAGATAAGCCTGTTGGAAGAAAAAAAGTGATGACTTCACCTCCGGTGAAAGTTTTAGCAAATGAAAACAAGATTGAAGTGTATCAACCAAATAGGCTTCGCGATGCAGAGGTGGTTGCCGAGCTTCAAAAAATTGAATGTGATTATATAGTGGTGGCTGCATATGGACAGATTCTTCCTCAAGAGATTTTAGATCATGCGCCTTGCATTAATCTTCATGCCTCAATTCTACCTGCATATCGAGGTGCGAGCCCGATTCAGCAAACTCTTTTAAATGATGATAAAACAACGGGTGTCACCGCTATGCGTATGGACATAGGGCTTGATACCGGGGATATTTTAAAAATTCAGACAATAGATGTGGGCAAAGATGAATTAGTCAGCTCATTATTTGATAGACTTACTAAAGTGGCATGTGATTTAACCGTGGATGTACTTCAAAATTTTGATTCATTGAAACCTATACCTCAGAATGATTCACTTTCCACTCATTGTACAAAAATTACAAAAGCAAATGGTGAAGTGAATTTTGAAGATGCGTATAGTTTATATTGTAAATATAGAGCGTACACTCCATGGCCTGGAATATATTTGAAAAATGGACTTAAACTTAAAGAGATAAAGTTATTAGAAAAGTGCACAGAAAATGAAGCTGGTAAAATACTGAGTATTGGTAAAAACAGTGTAGTGCTTGGATGTGCAAAAGGAACTATCGAAGTTTTTAATGTGCAGGCACCTTCAAAAAAAGAGGTGGATATCATCTCTTACATAAATGGAAAAAGATTAACACTTGAAGATTATTTATCTTGAGAGTGTAGACTCCACACAAACTTATTTAAAAAAAGCACTTTTAACAAATAAGGTGCAAGCACCTTACGCTGTCTTAGCAAAAATTCAGACAAATGGTATCGGGAGCAGGGACAACACCTGGACAGGGATAGATGGAAATTTATTTCTTTCCTTTACACTCCCTTTAAGCTCTCTGCCAAAAGATTTGAAAATAGAATCTTCTTCCATCTATTTTGCGTATCTCTTAAAAGAAACACTCACTCAAGAAGGTTCCTCTGTTTTTTTGAAATGGCCAAATGATTTTTATATAGATGATTTAAAAATAGGCGGAATGATTACAAATATACTCAAGGACTCTATTGTATGCGGAGTTGGATTAAACCTTGTATCTTCACCAAAAAGTTTTGGAGTTCTCGATATTAAAATATCTAAAGAAGAACTCTTAAAAAAGTATTTTACAAATATTGAAAAACTTGTCTCATGGAAGAAAGTTTTTAGTAAATATAAGATAGAATTTGTGCATAATAAAAAGTTTAACACACATAGAAAAAACTTAACAATATCATTAGAAAAAGCTATCTTACAAGATGATGGCTCGATTATAGTGGATGGCCAGAGGATATATAGCACAAGATGAGTGAAGTAATAGTAATTGCAAATCAAAAAGGCGGTGTTGGTAAAACAACCACTGCTGTAAACTTAGCCGCTTCGCTTGCAGTTGCTGAGAAAAAAGTACTTTTGATAGACTCAGATCCTCAAGCAAATGCGACGACATCCTTAGGGTTTCACCGTAATGATTACGAGTTTAATATTTACCATGTTTTAATAGGCACAAAAAAACTCAAAGATATAATCTTAAAATCAGATTTGCCGACACTTCATTTAGCTCCGTCAAATATCGGTCTGGTGGGAATTGAAAAAGAGTATTACGATGAAGATAAGGCTAAGGGCCGTGAACTTGTTCTTAAAAATGCGATAGCGAGTGTTTTAAAAGATTATGATTATATTATTATAGATTCGCCACCGGCACTTGGACCGATGACTATCAATGCGCTTTCAGCTTCGAACTCTGTTCTTATTCCTATACAGTGTGAGTTTTTTGCACTAGAAGGTTTGGCACAACTTTTAAACACGGTGAAGCTTGTAAGAAAGTCTATCAATCCAAATTTAAATATAAAAGGTTTCATACCTACGATGTTCTCTTCACAAAACAATCTTTCTAAGCAAGTCTTTGCAGATTTAAAGCAGCATTTTAAAGGAAAGCTTTTTAAGGACCTGGATGATAGGTATATTGTAGTCCCAAGAAATGTAAAACTTGCAGAATCTCCATCTTTTGGAAAACCGGCTATCTTGTATGATGTAAAATCAAGCGGTTCTATAGCCTATCAAAATTTAGCACAAGCGATAATGAAGTAATGGCTCTGGGACGTGGTTTGGATGCACTGTTTGGTGAAACAGAATCTGCATATGAAAATGAAGGCACACAGTTAGATAAAGTATTAGAAATAGCGATTAAAGATATTAAGCCTAATCCTTTTCAGCCTAGAAAAACTTTTGACGAAGCAGCGCTTCATGAATTGTCTGAGTCAATTAAAGAAGATGGATTACTGCAGCCGATAATTGTCAATGAAGATTTTGATGGTTATGTATTAATCGCAGGTGAACGTAGACTTCGTGCATCAAAGTTGGCAAAATTAAAAACCATTCGTTGTATTATTGTAAAAAGCAATGATGAAAGAATGAGAAAATTCGCTCTCATTGAGAATATTCAAAGAGAAGAGTTGAATGCAATAGAGCTTGCAGTCGCCTATGAAGAATTGATTAAGCTTCACGAGATCACTCAAGAACAACTTGCCACTATGATATACAAAAGCCGAACACATATTACAAACACTTTAAGACTTTTGCAACTTTCTTCAAAAACACAGAAATCACTTTTAGAAAAAAAAATAAGTGCTGGACACGCAAAGGTTCTTGTCGGTTTAGATGAAAAAGAACAACAAGTCATGGTTAACTCGATTGTAGGTCAAAAGCTGAGCGTGCGTGAAGTTGAAGCTATGATTAAATCTAAAAAAAATCAAGAAGTGATTCCTTCTGCTAAACCGTCAAAAATTGAGTATGATTTTTCTTCTTTACATAATAAGTTTGATTTTATAGGACTTAAAACAAAAAATTCAGGCAATAAATTCACCATAGAATTTGAAAATGAAGATCAAATTAATGATTTTTTAAATAAATTTACAAATTTTTCTTCACTTTAACTATCCTTTCAATATTGACATAGTATAATTGCGCAACTTTTAGGAGGTGCTATGTTAGATATAAATCCGATACTACTTTTGGCTACATTTGTTGTATTTCTTTCGCTTATAGCCGTTTTAAACAGTTGGCTTTATAGACCGTTATTTAGTTATATGAATAAACGTGATGAAGATATCAAAAAAGATCTTAATAAAATAGGTTCTAATGATGATGAAATTCAAGCGTTGAATTTAAAAGCTGAATCAATAATCAATAAAGCGAAACTGGATGCAGCGGCCCTAAGAGAGAAAGTTGTTGCGGATGCTAAGGAATTAGCTGAAAGTAAATTAGAGGCTAGACGTGCTGAATTAGCTAGCGAGTATGCAGAGTTTGAAAAATCTCTTGCTAAATCTAGAGATGAGTTGACTACGGACTTGATGTCACAAGTTCCAGTTTTCAAAACAGCTATTGAAGCTAAGTTTAGTCAAATATAAGGATGTGATGTGAGTAGAATTTTAGTAACTTTACTAGCAATGTCAACTATTGCATTAGCATCTAGTGCAGAAGGTGGGAGCACAGACATTATTCAAAGAACAGTAAACTTTTTACTTTTCGCCGGACTTGTTTGGTATTTAGTTGCAGAACCTATCAAAGCTTATTTTAATTCAAGAAGTCAGGGTGTTGCTGATGAATTGAAAAAAGTTCAAGATAAGTTAAATGAAACTATAGCTCTTAAAAAAGAAGCATTGGCAAAAATATCTGATGCAGAGAAATATGCAGAAGCATTGGCTGTTTCTTCAAAAAAAGAGAATAAAGTAATTAATGACAACATAATGGTGCAGTGTGAAGTTGAACTAGAGACTCTAGGAAAGCAAAACGCTTCTTTAACAGAATTTGAACAAAGAAAAATGGTTCGTACTGTTGTTGAAAATGTACTTAATGAAGTTCTAAGTCAAAGTAGTGATAGTTTTGATAAAAAAGCTATGGCTGATGTGATCTTAAAGAAGGTGGCATAGATGGAAGAATTAATTGCAAAAAGATATATAAAAGCTATGAGTGAAAATGCTAATAAAGCATCTATTCAGAATATAGCCAGTGTATTTTCTGTTTTAGCTGATTTTTTTAAAGATAAAAAGTTTGTACAAATCATAGATAACCCTAATGTGAGTGCAAATGATAAATCAGAAATATTATTAGAAGCTGTTGCATCAGCTGATTCTAGTCAGGTTAATAATTTAATTAAACTACTTGTTGAGAATAAACGAATCAATATTATTCCTGCAATTGCAAAAGAATTAAATAAAGAAATCGCACGCTCGACAAAAACTTATGAAGGTCTTGTGTACAGTGATACTAAAATCACTGTGAAAACAATGAAAGAATTAAGTGATGGTTTAGGGAAAAGATTTGATTCAAAAATCTCATTAACATATGTTAAAGATGATTTTGATGGAATTAAAGTTGATGTTGAAGATCTCGGAATAGAAATTAATTTTTCTAAATCAAGAATCGACAGTCAAATAATTGAACATATAGTAAAAGCAATTTAAGAGAGGAGAACAATAGTGGTAGCAAAAATTCAAGCTGATGAAATTAGCTCAATAATTAAAGAACGTATCGATAACTTTGAATTAAGTGTTGATATTAATGAAACTGGTAAAATCGTTTCTTACGCTGATGGTGTTGCTCAAGTTTACGGACTTAGCAATGTTATGGCTGGTGAAATGGTAGAGTTCGAAGATGGAACTCAAGGTCTTGTAATGAACCTTGAAGAGGCTTCAGTGGGTATCGTTATACTTGGTGCTGGAGTTGAATTACGTGAAGGTATGTCTGTTAAAAGACTTGGTAAACTTCTTAAAGTTCCTGTTGGTGATGCACTTCTTGGCCGTGTTGTAAATGCACTTGGTGAGCCGATTGACGGTAAAGGTCCGATCGAAACAACTGAAACTCGTTTTGTTGAAGAAAAAGCACCTGGAATTATGAATCGTAAATCTGTTCATGAGCCTTTAGCAACAGGTATTAAAGCAATTGATGCTCTTGTTCCAATCGGTCGTGGTCAACGTGAGCTTATCATTGGTGATAGACAAACTGGTAAAACAACAGTTGCACTCGATGCAATCATCAACCAAAAAGGTAATGGTGTTATGTGTATCTACGTTGCAGTTGGTCAAAAAGAATCAACTGTAGCTCAAATTGTTCGTCGTTTAGAAGAGCATGGTGCACTTGAATATACTATTATTGTGTCTGCTACAGCTGCTGAAGCTGCTGCACTTCAATTTTTAGCTCCATACACTGGTGTCACTATGGGTGAATATTTCCGTGATAATGCAAGACATGGTCTAATTGTATATGATGATTTATCTAAGCATGCTGTTGCTTACCGTGAAATGTCACTTATCCTTCGTCGTCCTCCGGGTCGTGAAGCATATCCTGGTGATGTTTTCTATATTCACTCTCGTCTTCTTGAAAGAGCTGCGAAACTTTGTGATGAAGATGGTGCTGGAAGTCTTACTGCCCTTCCTATTATTGAAACTCAAGAGGGTGATGTTGCGGCATATATCCCGACAAACGTTATTTCAATCACAGATGGTCAGATTTTTCTTGAAACTGAACTATTCAACTCGGGTGTGCGTCCAGCGATTAACGTTGGTCTTTCAGTATCTCGTGTTGGTGGTGCTGCTCAGATTAAAGCCACTAAGCAAGTTGCCGGTACATTACGTCTTGATCTTGCTCAGTATCGTGAACTTCAAGCATTTGCTCAGTTCGCATCTGATCTTGATGTGACATCCCGTAATCAGCTAGAACGTGGACAAAGAATGGTTGAAGTTCTAAAGCAAGGACCTTTCTCTCCACTTTCTGCTGAAAAACAAGTTGCAATTATTTTCGCTGGAAATGAAGGTTTCTTGGATGATTTTGATGCATCTAATGTTGTTCGTTTTGAAGCTGAAATGTATCCATTTATTGAAGCATCTTATCCTCAAATTTTTGAAAATATCAGATCTGCTTCTAAAGTTGATGACGATACGAAAGCATTATTATTAAAAGCTCTTGAAGAATTCAAAGCTAGCTTCGTAGTAGCGTAAGGAAAACTTTATGGCAAACTTGAAAGATATTCAAAGACAGATAAAGAGTGTTTCAAACACTCAAAAGACAACCCGTGCGATGAAACTAGTGTCTACTGCAAAGCTTCGTCGTGCAGAAGAGCTGGCACGTCGCTCTCGTCTTTATGCTGATAAAATGAATCAGGTTATTGCCGAAATAGCTGGACGTATTAAATGTAACAAAATTGGTGGGATTGACAATCGTAGTTTTTGTAAGATTGAAAACCCGGCAATGGTGGACATTGTTTTTGTTACTGCAGATAAAGGTTTATGCGGTGGTTTTAATATTCAAACGATTAAAGCTGTTAAAAAACTTTTAAAAGAGTACCAAGAGCAAAATGTAAAAGTGCGTCTGCGTGGAATCGGTAAGAAAGGTGTTGAATTTTTTAAATACAATGAGGTTGAATTATTTGATTCAGTTACTGACTTAAGTTCAAAACCTGATAAATCTAGAGCTGATGAGTTCATTATGACTTCTATAGAAGATTACAAAGATGGTAAAATCGATGGCCTTCATATAGTGTATAATGGATTTAAAAATATGATGACTCAAGAGTTACATACAATGAAAGTACTTCCTGTTGATGCTGAACAGTATGAATGTAATGAGACTCAGAATTCGGTTTTAGAGATTGAAGCTCAAGATGAAGAGCACATGTTAAATTCTTTAGTTGATAGATATGTTGAATATGCGATGTATTACGCACTTATTGATTCAGTTGCTGCTGAACATAGTGCTAGAATGCAAGCTATGGATACAGCTACTAACAATGCTAAAGATATGGTGAAAGGCTTGAAAGTTCAGTTTAATAAAGCACGTCAAGCTGCTATTACTACAGAACTAATAGAAATTATTAGTGGTGTGGAGTCGATGAAATAATGGAGAAAAATATGATTGGTAAAATTAGCCAGGTTATGGGCCCGGTTGTTGATGTTGATTTTGATGGTTATCTTCCAGCAATAAACGAAGCAATTGAAGTTCAAGTAAGTTTAGATGGTACTACAACTCGTTTAGTACTAGAAGTTGCAGCTCACTTAGGTGATGGCCGTGTTAGAACGATTGCAATGGATATGAGTGAAGGTCTTGTTCGTGGTGCGGATGCAACTGCCACAGGTTCTCCAATTAAAGTTCCAGTTGGAGATAAAGTTCTTGGTAGAATCTTTAATGTAATCGGTGAGACTATTGATGGCGGTGAAGCAATCACTGATTCTGAATCTTGGTCTATTCACCGTGCACCTCCACCATTGGTTGATCAATCAACCACTACTGAGATGTTTGAAACAGGTATCAAAGTTGTTGATTTACTTGCTCCTTACGCTAAGGGTGGTAAAGTTGGACTATTCGGTGGTGCGGGTGTTGGTAAAACAGTTATTATCATGGAGCTTATTCATAATGTTGCTCATGGTCATGATGGTTTATCAGTATTTGCCGGTGTTGGTGAAAGAACTCGTGAAGGTAATGACCTTTATTACGAGATGAAAGATTCTAACGTACTTGATAAAGTTGCACTTTGTTATGGTCAAATGAGTGAGCCTCCAGGCGCACGTAACCGTATCGCTCTTACTGGTATCACTATGGCTGAGTACTTTAGAGATGAAAAAGGTCTTGATGTATTGATGTTTATCGATAATATCTTCCGTTTCGCTCAATCAGGTTCTGAAATGTCAGCACTTCTTGGCCGTATTCCTTCAGCTGTTGGTTATCAACCGACTTTAGCTCGTGAAATGGGTGCATTGCAAGATAGAATCACATCAACTAAAAATGGTTCAATCACTTCAGTTCAAGCGGTATACGTACCTGCGGATGATTTAACGGATCCAGCTCCTGCTTCTGTTTTTGCTCACTTAGATGCAACTACAGTTCTTAACCGTAAAATTGCTGAAAAAGGTATTTATCCTGCAGTTGATCCTCTAGATTCGACTTCAAGACTACTTGATCCACAGATTTTAGGTGAAGAACACTATAGTGTGGCACGTGGTGTTCAGCAAACACTTCAAAAGTACAAAGACCTTCAAGATATTATTGCAATTCTTGGTATGGATGAGCTTTCAGAAGATGATAAAAATGTTGTTGAACGTGCTCGTAAAATTGAGAAATTTCTTTCTCAACCATTCTTTGTTGCTGAAGTGTTTACAGGTTCTCCTGGTAAGTATGTTAAGCTTGAAGATACGATTGCCGGCTTTAAAGGCATTATTAACGGTGATTACGATCACATGTCTGAAAACTCATTCTATATGGTTGGCGGAATGGATGAAGCTCTTGCAAAACACGAGAAAAACAAATAAACTCAGTGTTTATTAAAGGATTATTATGGATACGTTAAAACTTGAAATTCTAACTCCTAATGGTGAAATCTTTAATGGTGAAGCTGTTAGTGTGACTCTTCCTGGTGAAGAGGGTGAATTCGGCGTTCTAGCAAATCACTCTTCGTTATCAACTTTGTTAGAAGCTGGTGTGATTGACATTGAAAAAGAAGACAAATCAGTTGAATCTATATTGATTAACTGGGGTGTTGTTAATGTTGATGAAGAAAAAGTCATTGTATTGGTTGAAGGTGCTGTTGCTATACGCGGTGAAAGTGAGAGTGCTATCGCTGCGGCGCTTGATGATGCTAAAGAGCTTATAAACTCTATCGCTGATTCAAATCCGGCAATAGCAGCAGTTTCTGCCAGAATAGAATCAGCTGCTCAAAGGTTAATATAATTGACTGCTAACGATTTAATAGATTTTTATTTAAAATCTCATCCGGTTACAATAGGTGTATTGGCAGTATTGTCAATATACTTTATTATTCTTAACTGGGTGTTTTTTTATCGTTATTTTTCTTTAAGCTCTTGGCTGAGTGATGAAAACGATTCTTTTGAGGGATTGTTAATGGGTGCAAGCAGTGTAAATGAAAAATCTTTTTTGAATAACTTTATGAAAACAAGTTCAAGTGTTTCTAAAGAGATTTTAGCTTTGGCTATGATGGCTGCTACAAAAGAAGCAACTAAAGGTCTTTCTATACTTTCTATATTTGCTTCTACAACTCCTTTTATAGGTTTATTTGGAACAGTTGTATCTATTTTAGACACCTTCACCCATATCGGTCAAACGAGTGGAAGCATGTCTATTATATCTTCTGGAGTTTCAGATGCGCTAGTAGCAACTGCTGCAGGTATATTTGTAGCTATTTTTGCTTATACCTACCACCAAATATTAAAAAGACAATCGTTCGAATTGGTTAGTTTCTTACAAATGCAAAGTGATGCTCTTTTAGCTCGTAGAGGTTAATTATGTACGATTGGGAAGATAAACCTGAATTAAACATCACACCGCTTGTGGATGTAATGTTAGTCTTACTTGCTATTCTTATGGTTATAGCACCAAACATCATTTATGAAGAAAATATAAAACTCCCTCAAGGTTCCATATCAAAACAATTAGCAGAGATTCCTCCTGTGCATATTACGATTGATAAAGAACGTACAATTCAAGTGAATAAAGAAAACTACCAACTTAACGCTTTTATGGATAATTTTTCATTGTATGCAAAAGATTTAGATTTAAAAGCCACTGTATTAATCAGTGCGGATAAAACTCTTGATTATGGGATTGTTATGTCAGTTTTAGCCGCTGTGAAACAAGCTGGTTTCACTGATGTTTCATTAGCGACAAATGGCTAGAAACAATTCTTACTTTTTTCTAAGCGGTTTAATATCGCTTGCTCTTTTTGCAATAGTTCTTTCGCTTTTTTTTCTTATGATGTTCTCAGCATCTAAAATCAATACTTATGCCCTCAAAAAAGATGATTTTATTTCTGTTTCCTTAGAAGTTGTAAGCACTCCGATGAAAAAGATTGAAAAAGAAGTGATTGAAATAAAAGAAGATACTGTTGCAGAAGAAGTTAAAGAAGTGGATATTGGAAATCTTTTTAGTGATGTATGGACTAAAGATATATCAATAGAGAAAAAAAAGCCAAAACCGGTAGATAATAAAAGATTAGAACTTATCCAAAAAAAAATAAAAACTTCCAAAGATAATGTAGCTCAAAAACAAGAAGAAATTATAAATAATAATGAAGCGACAGTTACAGATACAGACTCTAAAAAGAATTCAAGTGCTAATGAAGTTAATGAATATTTAGCTAAAATTCAAGCGATTGTTTATAAGTATTTTGAGCCTCCTGCGAATTCGCAAGGGCATACTGTAAAAGCTATGATAGAGTTAAGTGCAATCGGTAAAGTGCAAGATTTCAGGATTCTCACATATTCATCAAATCAGGCTCTGAATTTAGAATGTGATAAAATTAAAACAAGATTGTTAGGTGTTTTATTTCCGAAAAACCCAGAAGGTGTGACTTCTAAAACAATTGTAAATATTACATCAGATAAAAATTAATAAAGGAAATAAATTGAAAATATTATTAGCATGGTTATTTATAGTTTCTCTCTCTTTTGGAGGAGATGCCACGATAGAAGTTATTAAAAAAGTTGAATCATCACCATCATTGGCCGTTGAAGAGTCTTATAGCTCTTATGATGACACTTTCAAATTAAGATTTTTTAAATCACTTATAGCTGACTTGAATGTACTGTCTATTTTTAATGTGGATAGACATTATAGACAATCAGAGTATGATGCAAGTGATGTTCTTGTTGAAAATAAAGATATGAAGTATGTTTTAAGATACAATATTTTTGAAGATGACAATGGATTTTTCAATGCAAAAATGAAATTGCTTCATAATTCTGTAGAGGTGATGAATAAAAATTATAAGATTAAAAAGAACGATTTTTATATGTTTATCTCTCATGCAATGGCTTACGATATAAATGAATTTATGGGTGAACCTTCAGTTGCATGGATGAAAAGAAAGGTTATTTTTTCTCGTATAATTGCTCCTATGAAAAGTGAGCTTGTGATTTCTGATTATACATTGACATACCAGCATATAGTTGTCACTGGTGGATTTAATGTGTTTCCAAAGTGGGCGAATAAAGAACAAACACAGTTTTATTACACATCTCTTGATGGGGCAAAGCCGGTGCTTAAAAAAGTCGATATCAAAACGGGCTCAGTGAAATCAATTTTACAATCTGATGGTATGATGATATGTTCTGATGTGAGTGATGATTCCAGCAAATTATTGCTCACTATGGCTCCAAGCGGACAGGCAGATATATATTTGTATGATGTAAACACTGAAAAACACTCCAGGGTGACAAAATACTCTGGAATAGATGTAAGCGGTCAATTTGTAAATGATGAAAATATAGTTTTTATATCCAATAGATTAGGTTACCCTAATTTGTTTAAAACTAAAATTGGCAGTGATGAAGTTGAACAGCTTATTTATTATGGTAAGAGTAATGCCGCGTGTTCAGCTCATAATGAGTATGTGGTGTATAAAGCGCGTGAGAGTTCAAATGCTTTTTCAAACAACACATTTAATTTGCATCTTATATCTACGAAAACAGACTTTATCAGACGTCTTACAGCAACTGGGGTGAATGAATTTCCAAGGTTTTCTAAAGATGGTGATGCAATACTTTTTATTAAAAACTATAAAGCACAAAGCTCCATAGGAATTATCAGGTTAAATCATAATAAAAACTATCTGTTCCCGCTTAAGTATGGGAAAGTTCAGGCTATGGATTGGTAAATATATACTCAGCAGTATAATATAGAGTCATATAGCTCCTCTAAGGCTTTTGTTTTAGTCTTTAATTCGCTATAATAATTTAAATTTTAATATTCAGAGGAAATGTAATATGAAAAGTATCGTACTTTCTAGTGTAGTGACTGCACTTTTAATCTTTGGTGGATGTAGTTCAAAAGTTCCGGATGCTGATGGTTCAGATGCTTCTACAAATGCTAATGCAAAAGAAGTAAGCGGTGTGACCACTGAGACTGTGTCAACAGAAAACAGTGTTATTAGTTCTGGAAGTGTTGAAAGTGGAAGTGACAGTATGTCAATAATGGAAGCTAAGTTAGAATCTATTTACTTTGAATTTGATAAGTTTGATGTGAAACCCAGTATGCAGGGTAAAATTGCTAATGATGCTGATATCGCTAAAGATGCTTCGGCTAAATACAACATTAAGTTAGAAGGTAATTGTGATGAATGGGGTAGTGATGAGTATAACTTTGCACTCGGTTTAAAACGTGCTGATTCTGTTAAAAAAGCACTAGTGGCTCAAGGTGTTGATGCATCAAAAATCACTATGGTGTCTTATGGTGAAAGTAATCCTACATGTTCTGATAAAACTCGAGAATGTTGGGCAAATAATCGTCGCGTAGATTTTAAGCTTCTTCCATAATTTATGAATAAAATTTTATTAGCTACATATTTTGTAGCTATTAACTCATTGTATATGGCAGCTGCAGAACCTTCTGCATTTGGTGCCGGCAACTTAGATAATCCAAACCCTTACGGCCTCACTTCGAGTGAAAAAACTGTTTTAGAAACTAAAAAAGCTCTTAAAAATGTCGTAGTCAACACGAATAATCAGGCTAACAAAGTTGATTCTTTACGAGAGAGGATAGATGGTTTACAAAGTATTGTTGAAAGTTTAAGTAGAAAGTCTCAAGAAAATAAAACGACACTTTTAGAATTACAAAATAAAAATTCTGAAGATTTGAAAAACTCTGATGAATATGAAAAAAGACTGGGCCAAGCAGTTGAATTAAATACAAAGCTATCAGAGACAAATGCAGAATTAATTGCTAAAAACACTTTAGTTATAGAAGAATTGAGTAAATTAATTAATACTATTAATACAAAATATGTTTCCAAAGAAGAGTTTAATGATTTAGTTAATGATGTGAATGATTTTAAAAGTTTAGTTGCAAAAGAATTAAAGTCAGCAAGTAAAGCTCCAGTGAATGAATCAGTTCTTGATTCAATGAGTAATGGTGAAGTCGCAACGCAGGCAAAAGCATTCTATGATAAACAATATTATAGTAAAGGAATTGAATATTACAGTCATTTAATAACAAAGAACTATAAACCTGCCAATTCGCATTTTATGATTGGACAAATGAAATTTAAAAGAAAAAACTATGCTGAAGCGATTTCATACTATAAAAAGAGTGCTTCATTGTATTCTAAAGCTGCGTATATGCCAGAATTGTTACTAAATACGGCTATATCTATGGAAAAAACAGATGATATAGAAAATGCAAAAACATTTTATAATGCTGTTATTGGAAAATTTCCTGCTTCATCGGAAGCAAAAGATGCGAAAAAGTATTTATTAGCTCTATAGTAAAAGCTTCTTTCCTTAGTTTTATTTAAATATTTTATGATAGAATTCACACTATAAATTATATATAAGGTCTTAATAAATGGCAATTGAAGCAAATCAAATCGTATCAATAGAGTATGAAGTTCGTGATGGAGAAACTATTGTAGACAGTAATGTTGGTGGAGCACCATTAGTATTTATGTTTGGAAAAGGTCAAATAATTTCAGGTTTAGAAGATGGAATAGCAAATATGGCTATAGGTGAAAAAGCAGATGTTCTTGTTCAACCTGCCAATGCGTATGGTGAACTTGATGAAAGTGCTACACAAGAAGTTCCAAAGGATCAATTTTCTGGAATTGATTTAGAACTTGGGATGACACTTTACGGTCAAGGCGAAGATGGAGCAACAGTTCAAGTCACAGTCAAAGAGATAGGTGAAGAAAGCATTGTTATCGACTTTAATCATCCTCTTGCAGGAAAAGCTTTAATGTTTTCAGTAACTTTAAACAATGTTAGAGATGCCTCAGCTGAAGAAGCTATGACTGGCATTCCTTCTGAGAACAAACAAGAAGAAAGTGGAAGTTGCGGTACAGGGTGTGGTTGTCACTAGTTTCATAACTTTATCAAATGCCTCTAAAGAGGCATTTAAAACTGCTACGCTTTTAAAAACACTTAATGTCAATTCCCTCATCACTGGTGAAGATGGTGTTGGTAAAAAAAGCTTAGCAAAATATATCCTCCCAAATGCCAGTATAGTTGATGCTTCTGATTTTGATGAATCCATCACACTGCTTAGCAATAGTGATCAAGTAATCATCACCAACTTACATAACACGGCAAACTTAAAGACTATTCTTGATATGATTGAAGCGAATGACGTACGTGTTATTGCCACTTCTAAAGAATATCTGGTGAATGATGAAATTACAGAACTTTTCCCTGTTAAATTTTCAATACCGCCTTTATCGCAAAGAGAAGAAGATGTAAAAGCATTAATTGATATTTTTTCTAAAGAAGCATCAGAACTCTTTGGTGGAGATACTGATTCTAAGCAGCTTATATTCACTCCGGATTTAAGTCAGAACTCTGCTTCTTTAAAAAGACAGGTTATGATCACTTATTTATTACAAGATATTAAAGATACAGAGTTAATGGATATTATAGAAAATTATTTAAGTGATAAACTGGGTTCTAACAGTGATTATAGAAACTTTTTATATCTCTATGAAACTCCATTAATCAAAGTGGGTTTAAAGAAATTTAAATCTCAATTGCAACTTGCGGATAAGTTGGGTCTCAATAGAAATACACTAAGAAAAAAGATAGCAGACAATAAGCAATATTTAAAATAATACTAAGGAAAATATATGTCAAAAATAGCAATGATATTCTCAGGTCAAGGTTCTCAGGCAGTGGGAATGGGTCAAGATTTTTATAACAATTCAGAAATTGCACGCGAGATGTTTGATAAAGCCGGTGAGAGAATCGGTGTTGATTTTAAAGAACTTATTTTTGAAGAAAATGAGAAGTTGGGACAGACGGCTTTTACGCAACCTGCAATTTTATTGGTGCAAATGATTGCATATAGGCTTTTTAAAGATAAATGCCCGGATATTAAAGCGGCATTATTTTTAGGGCATTCTCTTGGCGAGTTTTCTGCTTTGAGTGCAAGCGGTGCGATTGATTATGTTGATGCGGTGGAGTTAGTGCATAAAAGAGGTTCTTTTATGCAAGCAGCGTGTGAAAAAATTGAAGCTGGAATGATGGCTATAGTCGGTCTTGATGATGAATCAGTGGAAAAAGTGTGTGCTGATGCACAAGCTGAAGGTAAGAAAGTTTGGCCGGCAAACTATAATCAAGATGGTCAACTTGTAGTTGCCGGTATGAAAGCTGATTTAGCTTCATTAGAGCAAACTTTTAAAGATGCCGGTGCAAAACGTGCACTTCTTTTAAATATGTCTGTAGCTTCACATTGTGAAATTTTAGCTCCTGCTCAAGATCCTCTAGCTGAGATTATGTCTCAAATGGTTCAAGACAGCTTTGAAGCTCCTATTATCTCCAATGTTACAACTAAGCCTTATGATACTAAAGCTGATGCTATAGCACTTCTAAAAGATCAATTAGTCAAACCTGTAAAGTATAAGCAGTCAATTTTAGCAATTGCTGATGATGTGGATATGGCTATTGAATTTGGAAATGGTGTGGTTCTTAAAGGACTTAACCGTAGAATTGCAAAAGATCTTACAACTTTAAATATCTCTGATATGGCATCTTTAGCAAAAGTCACAGAGGAAATCTGTAGCTAGAATGAAGGTGACCCTTGCACAAACTTCACCAAAATTAAATCGCTCGAACCTTCAAAATATTATTGAGATAATCAATGATGTTAAAGATGAAAGTGATTTGATTGTATTTCCTGAGCTGTCTTTAAATGGCTATTTATTACAAGACAAACTATTTGAAGATGCTTGGAACTTAGGTGAGTTGACTGAGTTGGAAGAGCTTAGTGAATCGATTGATATTGTAGTTGGCGGGGCTATAAAAGATTTAAATATATTTAGAAACTCTGCTCTTTACTTTTCTAACGCTAAGCTTTTAAGCCAACATAATAAAGTCCATTTACCAAATTATGGAATGTTTGAAGAAGCCCGATACTTTAAAGCGGGTGATGTATTTGAAAGTTTTGAAACTCGTTTTGGTAAAGTTTCAATGCTTGTTTGTGAAGACTTATGGCATAAAGAAGTGCATCATGATTTAATATCAGAGAATCCGGATATAGTGATAGCTTTGGTGGCATCACCGGCACGTGGATTTTCAGATGACGGTTTAGATATTGAACATAAATGGAAAGATATAATCACACAGGTGGCATCAGAATGTAAAGCAAAAATAATCTTTGTAAACCGTGTAGGTTTTGAAGACGGTTTAGGTTTTTGGGGCGGTAGTTGCATTTTAGATGAAAACGGTGAAGTGATAGATTCTCTGCCTCACTATAAAGAGATGATAAAAACAATAGAAATATAAAATTAAAAATAAAAAAGAGACAAAAAATGAAAATAGCGATTATGGGTGCGATGCCTGAAGAGATAGCTCCGATATTAGAAGAATTAGGTACATACAAAACTACAAAATATGCGGATAATGACTACTATGAAGCAACATATCACGGTCTTGATGTGGTTGTGGCATATTCAAAAATCGGTAAAGTGTTTTCCACACTCACTGCAAGCACAATGATTCAACATTTTAATTGTGATAGATTACTTTTTTCCGGTGTGGCCGGGGGAATCAATCCAAGTTTAAAAATCGGGGATTTAATCGTAGCAACAAAATTATCCCAACATGATTTAGATATAACTGCTTTTGGACACCCTATGGGGTTTGTTCCTGGCGGGAGTGTGTTTGTTGAAGCTGACAAAGACTTAATCTCTTTATCCAAAGAAGTTGCAAAAGAGTTGGGGAAAACTGTCTCAGAGGGTGTTATAGCCACCGGCGATCAGTTTGTGCATGATGAGAAAGTTAAAAAAAATATTGTAAAGCATTTTAATGCGGATGCATTAGAGATGGAGGGTGCTTCAGTCGCAGTTGTTTGTAAGTCTCTGGATATACCTTTTTTCATACTGCGCGCGATTAGTGACACTGCAGATACTGATGCAAGTTTTTCATTTGATGAATTTATGGAGTCATCAGCGATAATCTCAGCAGAGTTTATTATGAAAATGGTAAAAAAACTAGCTAAGTAATGTCTATAAAATTATCTAAAAAAATCATGTCTAAACTTGGTAAGACAAATGCTGAGTTTGAACTTATAGAAGAGGGCGATAAGATTTTGGTAGGCCTTAGTGGAGGCAAAGATTCCCTTACTATGATTCATGCGATGAAAGAACAGCAACGTCGCGCCCCTTTTAAGTTTGAGTTTCTTGCTGTGACTATATCTTATGGAATGGGTGAAAATTATGATGCTTTGCATGCTCATTGTCAAGAATATAATATTCCACATATAACTGTTGACACAAAGGTGTATGATTTAGCAAAAGAAAAGATAAGAAAAAATTCTTCTTTTTGCAGCTTCTTTTCAAGAATGAGAAGAGGATATCTTTATACAGCAGCACAAGAAAATGGATGTAATAAGGTGGCACTTGGTCATCATATGGATGATGCTGCAGAGAGTTTTTTTATGAACTTTATTTATAATGGACAAATGAGAAGTTTAGCCCCTAAGTACAAAGCAGAAAATGGACTTATCGTTATTCGCCCGCTTATTCAAATGCGTGAACGTCAACTCCGTGCTTTTGTAGATGAAAATGAACTTGCCGCGATTGGCGATGAAGCCTGTCCTGCTATGCGTTTTGATGTTAAAATGCCTCATGCCCGTGCAGATATGAAAGTGAAACTAGCAAAAATGGAAGAAGATTTTCCACAACTTTTCACATCGCTTAATGCAGCATTTAAAAATATTTCAGTTGACAGTTTTTTTGATAAAGAGAAATTCTCTCTTTAAAGCTTATGAAGAAAACTGTGATTTAAAGGTTTCTTCATCTTGAGCGATTTGCTTTTCTTTTTTTCTTAGGGTGTCATTTTTCAAAGTTTCTAAAAACTCTAACATATTGTTTTGATAAGAGATAGTGTCCTCATCAAAACTTAGTGCAATTAGTTTTTTTAATTCTTCAAGATTGATTTTTTTTGCATACCTAGGAATAATTTTAAGATCTTTTTGTATATTTGCAACTAAAGTATCTATATCCAAGCCATTATTTTCTCTTACTTTATTCACTTTTTCTTTCGTTGTGAGCATTAAAAGATTTGCTCTTTCTTCATCATTTTCATAAATCTTAAGAGCAATTTCTTTGACTTTTATATAACTTTCCACAGTCGAATCATTATTAGCTGCAATTATGAGAGCAAAAACCTTTGCACGAAACTCCAAAGAACCATGATGGTGAACAAATAATTCACGAAATGCACTGAAAAAATGGTGTTTTAACCGAAAACTAAGTCGCATATATACTCCTTTGTAGTATTATAGCATTAATAATTTTAGGAGAGTATCGTGGGAAGAGCGTTTGAATATAGGAAAGCATCAAAGTTAAAAAGATGGGGAGCAATGTCAAAATTGTTTCCAAAACTTGGAAAGATTATCACTATGGCAGCAAAAGATGGCGGTGGGGATCCGGACATGAATCCAAAACTCCGTACTGCTATCTTAAATGCAAAAGCTGAAAATATGCCAAAAGACAATATCGATGCAGCAATAAAAAGAGCGACGGAAAAAAACACTGCTGACATGCTTGAAGTCAACTTTGAAGGTAAGGCTCCTCACGGTGTGCTTTTATTTATAGAGTGTGCAACTGATAATAACACACGCACCGTGGCGAATGTAAAAAGTATTTTAAATAAAAATGGCGGGGAGATGCTTACAAACGGTTCTTTAGAATTTATGTTTGATAGAAAAGCTCTTTTTGAGTTTGATTTAAAAGAAGATACAGACATTGAAGAACTAGAACTTGAGCTTATAGATGCTGGACTTGAAGAGATTGAAGCTGAAGAGGGTGAAGCATTGATTACAGCAGATTATACAAGTTTTGGCACTTTAAACACAGCACTCGAAGATATGAACTTAGAGATTAAAAAAGCCACCTTAGAGAGAATAGCAAATGCGCCGATTAGCATTTCGGATGAGCAGCAAGAAGACATAGACAAAATCCTGCAAAGATTAGATGATGATGATGATGTGCAAAAGGTTTTCACCAACCTGGCATAGTATGAAATACACAGATAAACTTTATATACAAACTTTAGAGATAAAGCAATCAAAGTTTATCTCTCACCTTCTTCCATATGATTTATACGAAAAAACACTTTACGAATTAAAAGAATCACATCCAAAAGCTAGACATTTTGTTGTTTCATATAGATATTTAAATGAGTTTAAACAAATAGTAGAACATTCTAGCGATGACGGTGAACCAAAGGGAACATCGGGAAAACCAACTCTTATGGTTTTGCAAGGTTCACAGATGATAAATACAGCTATCATAACGGTTCGTTATTTTGGCGGCACTAAACTGGGGACTGGCGGACTCGTACGTGCATATAGTGATGCTGCAAACTTAGTTTTAGAAACAGCAGATGTTTTTGAATATAAAGAAGAGATACATATAAGAATTGTATTTGAATATGCAAATATTAGAAAAATAGAATATGAATGTCTTATGAATAAGATTGAAATTATTCAAAAAGATTTTAGTGACACTACTCAATACCTACTAAAATCTGATGAAAAAAATATGCAAACTTTTTTAGGGAAAATGGATAGATTGATAAGTATTATATAATCTATCTTCCTTGGACAGCATTCCCCATATCCCACATAGGTAAGAAAATACCAAGTGCCAGTAAAATAACCATAGCAGCCATGATAAAGAGCATGATAGGCTCTATAGCTTCACTTAATCCATCGATAATCGCATCAAAACGCATCTTATAGTATTCAGCCACTTTTTTAATCATGGTGTCCAATGTACCACTGTCTTCACCTGCACGGACCATTTGTGTGATCATATTTTCAAACAGTTCTGTATCTTTGAGACCTTTATTTAAAGTACCGCCTTTTTCAACTGTGAATCGAACAGACTGAAGCTTTGCTTTTAGTGGAAGATTGTCTATCATATCTATAGAAGTGTCAAGCGCTTCGGCAATTGGAATCCCCGCACGCACCAGTTCTGAAAATACAAGAGTGAAACGATTGAGAGTTGAGAACTTAATAATATTTTTTATAAGGTAGGTTTTGAGTAAAAATTTATGCCATCCATAACGAAACTCTTTTGAATTATTCACCATGTACCTAAAGATGAGAAAAAAGACAATAAGACCGGCGATTACATAAAGCCCGTAATTGTTAAAGAGGTTTTCTAGAGTTAGTAATATTTGAGTTGGCAACGGCAATTCTGCATTTAATGATTCAAATATTTTTTTAAACTCAGGAACAACATAAGATATGAGTATAGTGAATGCAACAGCCATTGCGATCATAACATTTCTAGGATATGCCATCGCTTTTTTAAATTTTATGATGTTTGAACGAATTTCTTCAAGCATATCTGCTAAGGCATATAAGGCTTCATCTAGATTACCGGTCTTTTCACCTAGGTTCACCATTGCGATAGTCAAGTTGCCAAGTTCAAATCTAAAGTTTTCCATAGATGTTGAAAGTGAATGTCCAGAGTTGATATCATCTGCAAGTTTTGAAAAAACAGTTTTAAGTGCATCATCTTCAGTTGCTGAAGCAATTTCACTAAGTGAATCATAAATAGAAATTCCAGCATTTGTCATAACAGCAAGTTGTCGTATTGCAGCTATGAGGGCATCAGATTTGATTTTCTTCTTCTTAATATTTTTAAGAAAATTTGTTTTAAACCGTAAAAACTGTGCATCAATAGGTTCAGTGCCTTCTACAACTTTAATGAGAATACCGCTTGATTTCACTTTGGCATATTCTTGAGCATCTTTTTTATTTTCTGCATATATAGGTAATTCTTCTCTTTTACCTTTACTAAGAACCGTTGCAATAAAATATTTCATTATTATCCCTTTGCTACTTTGAGTATCTCTTCTAAGCTGGTGATTCCATCAAGAGCTTTTTGAATACCATTTTCAAAGATACCTATAAAACCATCTTTTTTTGCTTGTTCGTATAGCAGTTCTTTTGATCCGCCCTTAGCGATTAAAGAAGAAAGATCTTCTGAAATATTCAATACCTCACAAATCATTTCCCGACCCATATATCCAGTGTCATTACATTCTTTACAGCCTTTACCTGTATAGAATTTAGCTTTATCAGGTATATAATTTTTGTATTCCTCAAGCGTGGATGATGGGATTATCTCTTCCTCTTTACAGTGCTTGCAAATTTTACGTACAAGTCTTTGTGCTTGAATAGCCACAAGTGCTCCAGAGATTAAATAATGTTCTATACCCATATCAACCATACGTGGAATAGCACTGATAGAGTCATTAGTATGTAAGGTGGAAATAACCATATGACCGGTTAATGCAGCTTTAACTGCGATTTCCAAGGTTTCTTGATCACGGATTTCACCAATCATTATTTTATCTGGATCCTGACGTAAAATAGAACGTAAGGCATCCGCAAAACTAAGACCGACTTTTGGATTCACTTGCACTTGTTGAATAAGGTTCATTCTGTACTCAACAGGATCCTCAACTGTAATCACTTTATCTTCAACATTTCTAAGTTCATTCAATGCACCGTAAAGCGTGGTGGTTTTACCACTACCGGTTGGCCCGGTGACTAAAATGATTCCATAAGGGGCTTGAAGACCTTTTAAAAGTTTTTGATAACTTAGACTATCCATACCGGCATCTTCAAGTTTAACAAGAGCTTTTTGTTTATCTAAAACCCTCATTACGATAGACTCGCCATAAAGAATGGGAAGAGTCGATATACGAAAGTCATATTCTCTTGCACCGACCGCCGTGGAAAAACGTCCATCCTGCGGTTTTCTTTTCTCTGCAATATCAAGATTTGCCAAGAGTTTGAGTCTTGAAGCGAGTGGTGGATAAATCATTTTTTCAAAGATGAATATTTCTGAGAGTTTTCCATCAATCCTAGCTCGGACTGAACAGTTCTTTTCTGTAGGCTCTATATGAATATCACTGGCACGGCCATTAATACAAGCCTTGAGAACAACATCAATAAGAAGTAAAATGGAAGAAGCTTCTTGTTGCTCTTCTATCGATGTGATAGAATTCAACTCATCTTTTATCTTTTTAACAAGACCTTTAACACTGTCTTTTAATTCAATTTTAAAAAGATATGAGGATATTTGTTTTTTTGTTGCCAAGGCTATTTTTATAGGTTTTCTAGGAAAAAGTCTTTGAAGTGATTCTTGAATTTGGATATCCAATGGATCATTGAGCGCAACAGTCACACTTAAATCATCTTCAGAAATAGGAAGGGCATTATGCTTTTGTAACTGAGCAAGAGGTACACGTGAAGCTAGTTGATAGTCCATATCTATAGAGTCTAAGTCTTCAAATTTTAAATCAATTTCTGATGCTAACTTTTGTAGGACTGTTTTTTCATGTATATAGTCATAATTATCTATAATTGAAAGGTCATAATTACCATGTCGAATTCTCTCAACTATAAAACGGACAAGCCGGTCCATAGTCATAAATCCCGAAAGAGTGATATCCCGTAAGATTAAATTTTCACTGATACCTTGAGCTAGGAGTCTATCCACCTGACGTTGCATGATAGAGCCGTTGCTAAGTAAGTCTTCTGTAATTCTATCCATTGCTAGCTTCTCCTCACCAATACACGTGTCTTTTTATAGTCACAGAATCATAAAATTCTTCAATAATCATTTTATCAATTTTATTTCCTTTACTGAGGTAAAGTTTATAAGTCAATTTCGGGTCATTCTTATCTTCAAAAAGATAAAACAACCGTTGTTGGTGAGGTCCGATTTTAGAATAAAAATCAAAGACTTTAGATAAAACATATTCTGTTGTGGGAAGGTCTAACTTTGATATATTATAGCCATCCACGAGTGCATGATACAGGAGCTTTTTTTGCATAAGTATAACTGAAAAATAGGCTGCATTGGATCTCGCTTCTGCAGAAAATTTCAACATTGCCACAGGGGTTGAGAGTCTATCTATATAGTCAGAGTTTAAGCATGCAAAAGCATATAAAGAAATATACTCTTCATCTTTATTATGACGTCTATAATTATCAAAACCGATATTACATACTTCTTCATACTTATGATTTTGGTAAAGATTAAGCATTTTTTGTTTGGTGTCTGCGTAAAGATTTATGCTTAAGAATAGTATTAAAAGTATTTTCATTTTATTTTTCCGGATTTAATATTTTCAAGAAGCATTTCTGCACGATGAGAATGTGATGTGCTAATGTATTTTTTAAGAATCTCTATCGCTTTTTCTTTTTGATCAAGTTTATAAAGTGATTTTGCAAAAATAATCCAACTCTCTTCTATATCGTTGTTTATTTGGTTTGTTAACAAAGCATAATTATAGGATTGATTATAATTTTTTAGTTCATAATATTTTTTTGCAATAAAAAGGCTTAAAGCTGGGTTGTTTGATTCTTTAAAACGTTTTATGACATGTTGAATATCATCTTGAGTATTTTGTCTTTGAATTTGAATTTCTTGTTTTGGCACTTCTTTAACTTGCGTGTCTAAAACAATTTCTTCTATCTTTGGTGTTTCTATTTTTTGAACAATCTTTTTTTTAGTTTGAATGTTCGCCTTAGGTGGTACATAACTATTATAATAATTAGGCGAATTGTCTTTCATAGTTCGAATAAAGTCTAAAGACGGTTTTATTAGTAATTTGTTTTCTTCCTCTGAAGTTTGAACGCTTTCTTCTTTTTTGGATATAACTGGATCTTTTGGAGTACTGATCTGAGGCTCTGCTGGATCTGGAACTTTTAGAGGTTTTTGGATGATTAAGGGTGTAGCGCTTTTTTTAGTGTGCGTGCTTAGGTTGATATCGGCAGGTGCAAGGTCTTCTTTAACTGCTATAGGATTTGTTTTTTCTTCGAAGTCAATGGAAGTTAAAATAATGACAATAACAGCAAGGCTGATAAAAATAATCAAATGAGGGAGAAATGATTTAATCTTATATCTTAACCATTGTGATTCTAATTCGTGAAGGTTAAGCATGTAAAAGCCCAGTATGTAACGCTGACATTTCTATGATTTTATTTGAAACTTTACTAGTGTCAATTTTTGATGGATTGTTTTCCATATAGTTGGTATATATATCAAAAAGCGTATAAAGAAGCTTGTTTGTATCTCTGTAGTTTCCATTCGTGATTTTATAAATGAGATTGACTGATTTGCTGTGGAACATATTTGCACTGTCAAAACAGTTTGCTTTCATAAGTTTTTTTTGTATATATATCTTTAATTCTACGGCTGAGGCGTTTTCTAGCTCGATGGTCTCCCATATTCTTGTTTGAAAATGCTCTTTAGCTATAAGGTCTTCTTTTTCTGTTTTATGTAAAGTGATTACAAACTTCACTTTTCTAGTGTCAGAAAGAAGTCTGATTTTTTCCATTAAAGAGTTTGAATAAAGTTGAGCTTCATCAAGTAATACAATAGGAATATCGTCGATAGAATGTTCGTCGATAATCTTCATAAACTGGGTGAAGTTAAGTTCACCTTGATATTTTACACCAAGTAAGTCATGTGCAAGTCTTTTAAAGAACTCTACATCATCTAAAATCGGTGTTTGGTACAGATGGACAGTTTTTGTTGTAGACAAGTCATTGTAAAGTTTAGTCAAAAACATACTTTTACCAGTTCCAGGTTTTCCGTATAAAAGAATCATTTTAAGCGGTTTATTCACAGAGTCTTTAAGGGATTGATATATTGTAGAAACACGGTCAAGTTGAATATAATCTCTTGCATTCACAGTATCTAAAAAAACATTTTTAGAATTTTGAAAGATACTTGATTTCATAAAGGCCAATCTACTTTAGATTTATATTGTCAAGTTTATTAGACACACGCGAACCAGATTCTAAAATAGAATCACTTAAGCCTTTATAGCCAAGATCTTTTAGAGAAACTTTCGAACTTTCTTTACTGATAATATGTGGCTCGATAATAATAATAAGCTCCTGAATATTCTTCGCTGTCTCTTCGTACTTAAATAAATAGCCTAAAACAGGGATGTCCCCTAGTAAAGGCACCTGATTGGAATTGTCTGTTGTTTTTGTATTTATGAGACCACCTAGTATAATTCTACTTCCGTCTTTGACCGTTACTACTGATGAAAGTTGGCGGCGGTCTAAGTCAGGCGGCATTAGCCTATCAGCAGAGCTGGTGGCACTCATATCCTGTGTTGTTTCTGATACAGATGGATTTATTTTTAATGTGATAGTGTTATCTTCGGAAATTTCAGGAGTTATATCTAAAAGTATACCGGCAAATACAGATTGTACATTTTCATTTTGGGTTGTAGCAGCCACTCCACCGCTTGTACCTTGTTGTTGCGTAGATTCTGCTAGTTTGTAAAAGTACTCTGTTCCAACTGTTATAAGTGCCGGCTGGTTGTTGAGTGTTAAAACTTTTGGATTCGATATTGCACTCACATCACCTTGTGTGTCTAGAAATTTAATAACTTCGGTGAGTGTTGCAGTACCTGTAGCTTTAAATAAACTGGCAGTAGTGGCTGCATTAGCTCCAGTTGTAGTACTTGGATATAAAGCAGTTGTAATTGCATCATCGGTAAAAGTTGAAACATTTTGGGCCCTTAAAATATCAGTGGAGAGTACTAAGTTTTGTATCTTATAAAGTTGTGACCAGTCCACACCGGTGCTTCTTCCTTCTTTCATGGTGACTGCAAGAATTTGCACATCAATGAGAACTTGCAACTGCACTTTGTCTTGAAGTCTTTTTAAATATTTTGTAAACCTCTCCATTTGTTTTACCGTGGCTGTGACTGTGATTAAACCGGCATTTTTATTTATGATGGGAGCATCAGCAATATACATATCATGCGGTCGATTAATAACACTTTGAAATTCCAAATCTAGTTGTTCCCAAAATTTCACTTCATCATTGGACTCAATTTTAACACCGGATTCAGATGTTGCACCACTGCCCTGTTGTCCTGTGGCACCTGTTGTTGCAAGACTTCCTGTTGAGCCTTGTTGCGTGGCTGATGATGAAGAACTGAGTGTGATGTCTGTTTTGGTCGTGCTTGTTCTTGTAGATAAGATATAGTCAATAGAAAACACCTTTGTGGTGAGATATGAAATCTTTAAGACATTGTTTTGAAGTGTATACGAAAGGTTGTTCTCATTGAGAATGATATTGAAAACCTCGTCGATGGTTAAATTTTTCAGATGTGTTTTATTTAGAGTGGTATTGAGGAACTTTTCAGCATTTGGGTCCGTAACGATTATCGTAAACTCACATTCATCGCTTAACTGTTCAATAAAGTCTATGATTTTGGTGTTTTTTGTTGAACTGATGCTGAAGAGTTCAAAGGAACAATCTGCATATAAGTGTGAAGAGAAAAGAAGAGTGAATAAAGTCCCGATTATTGATAGCTGTAATGTTTTCATGTTTCTTCCTAGTTATTCTTAAATTTTAGTTTTTTAGTTTTACTGCGTGTTGTTAGTAATAAGTCTTTATTTTTATAAGAAAGAATTATACTGGTTCCATTGACAGCACTTAAAGTGTATTTACCGACTTTTGAGTGAAGTTTATACCAATTCCCGTTAATAAGAGCAGATTTATTGATAATAGCATCAAGAGAAAAAGAAGTGCTTTGTTTAGATATCTGATTAGTCTTTGACTCTGAGAAACTTTTTTTGCTAATAATACTTTTATTAGCAGTTAGAGTTTTTTTGCTAGTCTTTTCTTTGAGCTCTTTGTTTAGAAAGATAAAAGGATCTTTAACCATATCAATCTTTGATTTTGAGATGCCATCTCTTGGAGGTTTAATAGCTTGAATTTGTTCATCAACCCACGTTAGTTCATTCGCAAGAATATGAGTGAACATAAAAAGAGAAACAATAAGTGGTATATTTTTCATTAGTATGTAATCCCCCAAACTGAGATATTTAAATCACTATGAAGCTTGTTTAAAGCTTCTATATTAATGTCATGTAAATCAACAACTAGATCACTTTTTTCTAAAGAGTTAATAAAGTTGATAGTGTTCTTATAGTCACCGGTGACTTTGAGGTTTATATCTAGTATATGTCCAAACGTTGTCTTATTCTCAGCATATTGATTATGTAAGTTTAATATTTTAACATTATAAAGCCGGGCATTTTTTGAGATTGAATGTAGGTATTCACCCCATGTTTGTTCATCATAAATGAGTGAGGAGATCTCCTCTATCTTATTTTTAATATATTGATTATTGTCTTTATATTTAAGTGTCTCTATTTGAGCATTTTTGATTTCATTTTCTATTTGAGCGATTTTACTTATTGGATTTTTCTGTAAATATAAATTATCCATTGCGATTTTAGATTCTATACTGACAACTTGAGTTCTTTTTGCATTGAAATCAGCCTCTGATGTGTCCCAAAACAATAAATATGAAAAAGCAAAAATGATTGCAAATATCATAAAATAAGTCATATAAACATCTTTTTTAGTTTTGTCCTTAAAATAGTTGTCAATATTTTGTAAAAAATCTTCTATGTTTATTTTCATAATATATAAACCTTTAATTCACTGAAGTAAAGTTTTTTATCATCATTGAATATAATATCATCAAGTGAAAATTTGAACTTCTTATCATATGTTTTTGTCAAGTATTCTAGAAGTTGTGTGATTTTTTTGTCTTTAGATGAAACAAGACTTAAAGTGAATTTTTTCTTCTTAATCTCTTGATTGTATTGAATTTTTTCGACTTTAACTGCATACTTATTCAGGTCACTCGTAAGTTTTGTGATAAGTGTTGCTTTCATTGGATAATTGACTTTTACATCATGGATTTTTATAAGAGTGTTTTTCTTAGATATATAGCTGTCTTTTTCTTCTTTTAACAAGGTTATAGCTTTTGTTTTATCAGCTTCTTTGCTTTTTATATTTGCTTCTCTTGTAGTTTTTTGTGCATGAACTTCTTGATAGGAATTTTTTAGCAGCTCATACTGTAATTCTTGCATATATATAAGCACCCAATAGGTGATAGGATAGGCAAATGCAACAAAGAAAGATGCCACAAGAAGCATAAACAGTTTACCGCTTTCTCTTTGTGTGAAGTTTGGAGGACGGTGAAAATTAGAAAAGTTACATAAGTATTTTTCTTCACTCGAAAGTGTATTAGAGATATGCATTAAAGCATGAACTTGGCTGATATAGTCACCGTTTGATTCAAAACCATAATCAAATTCAAAATCACTTGAAGGTGTACTTAATTCAACTTCTGAAATTTCATATAGTTTTGATGCAATGTCTATCTCAGAACCTATATATACATGTTCAATTTTTTCAATATCAAAAGCTTTTTTTGCATAGTTTAATATCTCATTGATATTTGAAAATATCTCATTATAGAGTTTTAAAATAAATTCTTTGAATTCACTTTGAGTGTATTTTAGATTTTGTGTAGATAAAAATTTAACAAAATCATCATATTCAATTTTTTCACCATATAATTCACAGAACCTTCCATGCATTTCCACTAAGGAGTATTTTAATGATTTTGTATATATAAATTCTGTTTCATTATAAATGGTGATTGAAGCATCATGTTCTTCAAAGTAAATAAAACAGTGAACACCATTGTCTTCTATAATTTTTTTTGAATAAAGTGATTTGATTAAAAGAGGAAAGGGTGTAATTGTGTCAATATATTTAATTGTTTGAACAGACTCTTCAAATATCTCCTCAATTTCTAGCGGATCAACTACAAAAACTTGAAACTGTTTATTGTCTTCATCTAGATTATTGAATGTTTCTATATACTGCACCTGGTATTCTACAGCTTGATCAAGTCCCAACTCATCATAGATTTTAATATTTATAGCATCTAAAATATCTTCACTGGGAATATTCTTACTAATAAGTATTTGGTTACTGATATAAGCTTTTGTATTAAGGTACGAACATGCAAACTGTTCTTTAGAATATTCCGGTGTTGTTGTTTTGGATAAAAAACTTGAAACACCGCTAACATATTCGTTAGTGTAAGGATTTATCGATATAAAACTAGAAAAAGAGCTTTGTTGTTCTGAACTCATTAAATATAATCCTATTTAAAATGAACCACTGACATGGAACAAAATTTATTGTCTTTATAAAATTCAACACGATACATTTTTTGATGTATGTCGAGTGAAAATTTTTGATTTATAGAATCCCTATGAATAGTGATTCCACTTTCATTAGAAACACCCTTAGCTGTAAATCCAATAACATTCACACGAAGATTGTCTTTTCTTATAATATTGAAATCGTCATTTACATAAAATTCTTTAGCAGAATCAACAATGTTTCTTTTTCCATCAATATTGATTTCTATATTCTTTGGGCATTCATTAGAAATATTGAAATACTGAGGTTTTAAAGCAGTAATTCTTTTATTTCCTATATAAACAACTCTCGTCCCCTTGATATTTTTAATATGACCGAGTGGATGTGAAAAGTTAAATTCGTTACCAGATGAATTTATCGGAATATAGCTTAAAGATTTTTTGATATGGGATAAGTTTAAAGAAATATTTTTATTTATCTCCAGTATACCGTATTCATGAATGATTTTTTTGATTGATTCTTCAGTCAATGCAAATGATTTATTAAAAGAAATATCCATGATTTTCATAAACTCTTCAATAGCTAAGAGTTGATAATATACTTTTTGAGAGAGTGAAGATAGGTTTTTACTACTCTCTATCGCGAATGCCGGTTTATTATTTGTAACTGTGAAATATGTTAAAGAGAGTTGCATTTGTTCATCTTCATATTTCGTTTTTGTATTTCTAACATTAAAAGCATGATGCTCTTGTAAAAGTCGCTTGTTAACATTGATTTTAACTAGAGAGGCTATCTCATTCAGGTTACCGAAAGGTTGATCTTCTTTTAACTTGCATTGATCGATTACACAAGTTTGGCCCCAGGCATTAGGGTTGAATATATTTCCTTGAAAATCTTCTCTATAAAAACCATGTCCATCATGGAGATTTAAGACTAAGGATACATTTTTTGAAAGGATTAATTTTTTTATATCTTCAACGGTGTCTTTATCTTTATCATTTTTTTTAATAATAGAAAACTTCCGATTCATATCTCCATTTATACCGCGCTCATTATCACGAATACTGTCTTTGTTTAAATTTGGAACTATCCAAAGATTTTTTGATTTAATCGTGTAATGTGTGGCTAGGATGGAGCCGGCAAAATAACTACCGGGCTCATTTCCATGTATCCCTGCAATCACCAGTAAAGTTGTGTTGGAATCAGTATTTTGTTTTTTAATGATTTGAAGTTCTGCATGTAATGAAACACTTAGAAAAAATGCTAAGTGGATGATTTTCACTAAGACAGCTTTCATTAAGTTCATAATTATTTTTCTGTTAAAATTTTAAAGTTATTATCTTTGTCAATTTTAACCATTAAAATTTTATCACCTTCAAATTGAAAACTGCTTGAGCTATAAAATTCTTTAAAAGTCACTTGAAATATATCTTCATATTTTGGATAAGGTATTACATTTATATTATTAAAAATAATTTTCTTTTTTTCTTTTTTATTGAAAATTCTTGTTTTATATTGGATGAATCTAGAATATTTCATCCCGTCATTTCGAATAAAATCTGGTGAATAAAAGGATAAATATTTTTCTGTATCGTTATAAATCCAGCTATATCTCCACTCATAAAGATTTGCTAAGATTTTTGCCAAAACTTTTTTAGAAACATCTTTATTTTTTTGATCAGGATTTATAATAAGTATGGTGGAATCTATGTCTAATTCTTTATCTAAACATACAATATTATCATTATTGATAGCAATACACCCTTTGGTGAAGTCATCTCTTTCTTGTTCAGTTGGAAGTCCGTGTATCCATATTCCAGAACCATTTTTCCCAAGAAATTTGTCATAAATGTTTGGATAACTTGTAACAAAAGCCAATGGACCGTAAAAAGAATCAAGCTTGGATATTTTTTTTTGAATATCGTATAAACCAATAGGCGTTTTTAAATCACCTTCTTTTGTTTTATCGCCTTTGACTTTCCCTGTGAAAGCATTGTACTTTTCTTGTAAAGTGAATTTTTTTTCTTTATTATGTTGAAATAAACTTAATGTTGACTTTTCTTTATCACAAGTTAAAATTGATTTATAGGATTCTATATATCCAAAAGAAGTGTCGATGTTTTTCAAGAACTCATTCCAATAACTAATTTGAGTAAGCTCAATATCCATCTTTTTTTCTATTCCTTCAAGACCATGCTGTCTGTAGTCAGTTAAGACAGAACTTGCATAAAGACTGAAATTAAGAAGTGAAAACAACACTGCTTTATAGAAGATTGATTTATTTGACATGCTCATACCCTATCTCTTTTAAAAAGTTTTTATCTTTAGTCCAGCCTTTTTTCACCGTGACTTGAAGTTCTAAAAAGGCTTTTTTCCCACTGAGAGTTTCTATTTTAGTTCGGGCATAGCTACCGATCCTTTTAATAGCTTCGCCACCTTTACCAATAATAATACCTTTTTGAGATTCTTTTTCAATAATGATGGTGGCATAAATTTTATCTATGTTTTTATCTTCTTCTATTTTATCTATGATAACATCAGATTCATAAGGGATTTCATCACTTATATTTTCAAAAATCCCTTCACGAATGAAACCGGCATAGATATCACGAACAAGTTCACTTGTTAAATCCTCCGGATCAAAAAGAAAAGGTGACTCAGGAAGCTTGTTTGAAATAACTTTTAGTAGTTCCTGGTGCCCAAGTTTTTTTGGAATTGCAATTGGGATAAGCGCTTCAAATTGATCAGCATAAGGAGAATATGAACTTATTCTTTTAAATAGTTTATCTTGAGAGACTTGGTCAATTTTAGAAATAACAATTATATGTTTCACTTTAGCAGCATTAAGTTTTAAAAATTTTTCATAATGTTCAACACTGTCTGTAACGGGAGCAAGATAAACGATTAAATCACAGTCCCCCATCGCTTTAAGAGCTTCATCAAGCATATATTGGTTGAGTATTTTTTCTCGCTCATGAATTCCAGGTGTATCTACAAAGATAATCTGTGTATCCTCATACATAACGATAGCATTGGAACGACGTCTTGTCGCATTGGCTTTTTGAGACACCATTGCTATTTTTTCACCTAAAAGTGAATTCATTAAAGTGCTTTTCCCAGCGTTTGGACGCCCAATAAGCGATACGAAACCTGCTTTTGTCATGTTTAAATTCTCCAGTTTAAATGTATTTAAGAGCCACTAGTGGCGAGAGCTCTCTGCTGAAGAGAACCAAGTGTTAACGTAGCTAAAGGAATTACTTCCTTTGGCGTTTTGATTATAGAATATATCTGGATAGATCGTCGTCTTCCACCACTTCATCGAGTTTTTCATGTACAAACTCTGAAGTTATTCTGTGCTCTTCACCCTTGTGCTCATCTGCATCAAAGCTTATATCTTCAAGTATTTTTTCTAATACTGTATGAAGTCTTCTCGCTCCAATATCTTCAGTCAACTCATTTGCCCGGTGTGCAAGCTTAGCTACAGTTTTGATAGCTTCATCTTCAAATATTAAAGTCATACCTTCAACGCCAAGGAGTGCTTGATATTGTTTTAATAAAGAATTTTGTGTTTGTGTAAGAATTTTATATAAAGTTTCTTCGGTTAATGATTCTAATTCAACACGAAGAGGAAATCTACCCTGAAGTTCTGGGATTAAATCACTTGGTTTACTTACATGAAATGCACCGGCGGCTATAAATAAAATATGGTCGGTGTTAATGACTCCATACTTAGTTGTCACACTGCTTCCTTCAACAATAGGAAGTAAATCTCTTTGAACACCTTCTTTACTTGGATCACTTCTTCCTTGTGACTTTTCACTAACTGCAATCTTGTCAATCTCATCAAGAAAAATTATACCGCCATCTTCAGCACGTTGAAGTGCTTGTGTGTTAATGCTTGTCATATCAAGTAGTTTATGGGATGCTTCAAGTTTTAAAATAGACTTTGCATCTTTCACTGTGACTTCTTTTTTCTTATCTTCTTTGTTGATGCTTGAAAATATTTGAGAAAAACTTTCTTGCACCTTTGCCATTTCCGGAGGAAGATTGGTGTCGTTGAATTCAACATGTATTTTATCAAATTCCAGTTCAATGATTTTATCATCCATTTCACCGCTTTGTACACGTTTCTCCATTGCTTCAAGCAGTCTTTGATAATCATCTTTTTTACTTTCACTTACAGACTCTGGAAGAGGGGGGAGCAGTTTTTCAACGATTTTATTTAAAACATAATTATCTATTTTTTCTTTGTTTTGTTCTTCTTGTTCAGCTTTGACAATAGAGATAGAATTTACAACTAAATCTCTAATCATAGATTCTACATCACGACCGACAAAACCCACTTCAGTGTATTTTGAAGCTTCCACTTTAATGAAAGGAACTTTCATCATCTTTGCTAAACGACGTGAAATTTCTGTTTTACCGACACCGGTGGAACCAATCATCAAGATATTCTTTGGCATGATTTCATCTTGGAGTTCTTGAGATAGTTGCATTCTTCTATATCTTGTGCGAAGCGCTAGAGCTATTGTTTTTTTAGCATTGTGCTGTGAAATCACATAGTCATCAAGATAGGCTACGATTTGCTTAGGAGTTAAATCCATTATTTTGCTCTCTCTAAAGTAAGTGTTTTGATATTATGGTTTGTATAGATACAAAGGTCAGCTGCCACAGATAAACTTTCTTTAACTAATGCTTCTTCATCAAGTGATGCATGTTTCTTAAGTGCACGCGCAGCTGAAATTGCGTAGTTTCCGCCACTCCCTATAGATGCCAGTTCGCCATCTTCAGGTTCTACAACATCACCATTACCTGTAAGTATAAAGATATGGTCATTATTTAAAACAATCATCATAGCTTCTAAACGGCGCAGAACTTTATCTTTTCTCCATGCTTTAGAAAACTCAACAACAGATTTTAAAAGATCACCTTTTTTGTTTTCAAGAAACTCTTCAAACATATCAAAAAGGTTAAAAGCATCCGCTGTACTACCTGCGAAACCGGCAAGAATTTTTCCGTGACCTAGCGTGCGGATTTTTGTAGCGTTACCCTTGAGAACTGAGTCTCCAAATGTAACTTGTCCATCTCCACCTATTACAGCTTTACTCTTACCTTTATAAGCAAGTATAGTAGTAGCATCAAACATGAGTCATTATTCTCCCTGAACATCCACGTGAAGTGTTGCGTGGATTCCATGGCCTAGTTTAAAGTCTAAATCATGTTCTCCAATAGTTTTAATAGCAGATTTTTCATTGATATGTTTTTTGTCAATTTCAATACCATGTTGTTCTTTTAATGCAACTGCTATTTCTTCTTTGGTGACAGCACCAAAAAGATGGCCATTCTGACCAAGTTTTTTTGTAATAATAATTTCTGCTTTATCTAGCTTCTTCATTATCCCTTTAAGAAAATTCACTTCCTTTTCAAGATGTTCAGCCACTATCAGTTCATCTTCTGCATGTTGTGCTAAAATTTCCGGTGTAGCATGTCTGGCAAAACCTTTTCCTATTAAAAAGTTTTTGCCGTAACCATCTTTAACTTCTTTAACTTCACCTGCTTTACCAAGTGTTTTCACATCTTTTATTAATAAAACTTTCATTATCTTATTTTCTCCCCGCCATAAGAAACAATACCATGGGTTAAGTTCCCAATGTTTGTATATCCTTGATCTGTTAAGATCCTTGCAACATGCGCACTTCTGCTTCCAACATGGCAATATAAAATAATATTGTCATCTTTAGCTAAGTTTGCTTCATCCCATGTTTGAAAGAAACTGCTTGTTGGAACAAGTTTATCCGCACCTTTTATATGACCCATTTGCCATTCCATATGTTCACGAACATCAACGACTGTAAAGTCAACCATTTTTAATTCTCTAGCTTCAAATAAAGAAACCATTTCATCTCCGTCTAATTCACTTTTACTTACAAGCATTTGCGCTTCTTCTTTTGTGAGACCGCGAGAATGTGTATGTGCTGCTTCTTCCATCCCAAGTTCAATTCTTTTTGCTGCCGCAAATTCAGGTGTGCAGAAAATTCCACAATGACAAGATCCTATTTCAGGAATCTCTTTTTCTATTGCAGGGGTGCAAGGGCATGTTCTATTATCAACACTTTGTGGTTTTCCATCAACTTCTTCAACCATAAAACATGGACAAAAAAGTTTGTTGTACATCATCTTGTTGCGGGCAAGACCCATTTGCACACCTTCGTTAACCTCTTCTTCGGGGTTGTACACCCATCCACGTGATTCACATACTTTATCTGTGAATTTTACTGTTTTTTCCATTCTTTCTTGAAACTCGGGTGAATCCATATCGATTTTAATTATACTCATAGTTATTTAGTCCTTTGTAAACTTTTAGTGGTTTCTTTTTTTACCGGCGATGATTCTTCTAAGCGCATTTAAGCGAATAAAACCTTCTGCATCTTTTTGGTTATATACTTCGTCTTCTTCAAATGTTGAATGTTCTTCAGAGTAGAGTGACATATCTGATTCACGTCCTACAACTTCAACATTACCTTTATATAGTTTTAGTTTAACTGTCCCTTGAACATATTTTTGTGTAGTGTCAATTGCAGCTTGCATCATTTCACGTTCTGGAGAAAACCAAAAACCGTTATAAATAAGTTCAGCATATTTGGCAATCATACCATCTTTCATATGTGCTTCTTCACGGTCTAGACAGATAGATTCTATCGCACGGTGCGCTTTTAACATAATAGTTCCACCTGGTGTTTCATAACATCCACGGGCTTTCATCCCAACAAAACGGTTTTCTACGATATCAATTCTTCCGATACCGTGTTTATTCCCATAAGTGTTAAGTGTGCGAAGTATTGTAGCAGGGCTTAGTTCTTCACCGTTTATTGAGATTGGGTCACCATTCTTGTATCCGATTGTAATGTATTCTTTTTCATCTGGAGCATTTTCTGGCGAATTTGACCATAGCCACATTGATTCTTCAGGCTCATTCATCGGATCTTCTAGATGAAGCCCTTCATAAGAGATATGAAGTAAATTTGCATCCATAGAATAAGGGCTTACAGTAGGATTTCCATCTTTATCAACATGTTTTTGATCTATTTTGATTCCATGTTCTTTTGCATAAGATAAAAGTTTTTCTCTTGAATTTAAATCCCATTCTCTCCATGGTGCGATAACGGTGATATCAGGATTCAGACCTAAGTAACCAAGTTCAAATCTCACTTGATCATTCCCTTTACCGGTAGCTCCATGAGACACTGCATCCGCACCCATCTTCTTTGCAATTTCAATTTGTTTTTTTGCGATAAGCGGTCTTGCTATTGAAGTGCCAAGTAAATATTCACCTTCATAGATAGCATTTGCTCTAAACATAGGAAACACATAGTCTTTTACAAATTCTTCTTGGATGTCAAGAATGAAAATATTTTCTGGTTTAATACCATTGTCAAGTGCTTTTTGACGTGCAGGTTCCACTTCTTCACCTTGACCTAAGTCTGCTGTGAAAGTGATAACTTCTGCATTATATTCATCTTGGAGCCATTTTAGGATAATACTAGTGTCTAAGCCACCAGAATAGGCAAGGACTACTTTTTTTACTTCTTTTTTCATAAACAACCCTATATATTCAAATTAATAAGCGCGATTTTACAATAAAACACATTAAAAAATGATTAGTACAGAGGTATATATAAAAGAGATTAAGAATGATTCACTGCAAAGAGTGTGTGTACGAAGTCTTAGATGTTTTTCGCAAGATGAAGAGGGTAAAAGAATTCACCCTTTCATGTCAAATAACATTCCGGTGACTTCTTGCATTTTTGGAAGAAAATCTGCTGCTTTTTCTGCAGGAAACCTTCGTATCATTTTACTGGTTTCAGATTCAATAACGGATACATAAAATATATCATCCGTGTCAACACCGAATTTTATACCTGTGTTCATCGGAGCCATCGCTTTATTTAATTCATCAACCAAGTTGTCCATCTGCGCTTTAGAATTTATCTTCGTTCTTGGTTTTGAAGCATCTTGAACATCCTCAACCAAATTTTGTGGTTTTACGGCTTGAGATTGAAACTTAGTTTGAGGCTGTGCGACTCTTCCTTGAGAAGCTCCAGAATCAACGTGTGCATTCACCTGAGTTTGTTGTTGCTTCGCAACATTTGCTATGCCATCCATGACTAACTCCTTACTTTTTTATCTTTAAAAGAATACTCTTATTACACAGGATATCGACAATATAAAAAATAACTTTAACTAATTTAATACAAAATTTAAAATTTCTTTTTAACCTCCTTTTAGATACCCTTACGCTTATGAAAGAATATGTCAGCTTATTAAATTCCCACGCAATATTAAAAAGATTATCCATTATTCAGCTCATCGTATATTTTGGTGCGTGGTTCTCTAATGTTGCAATATATACATTATTATTAGACATGAACGTATCAGTGGAAGTTGTGGCCTTTGTGGCAATGCTTCATTTTCTCGCAGGAGTGATTCAAGCTCCTTTTTCTGGAACTATTATAGATAGTGTGAAACCAAAGAAGCTTATGCTTATTTTAATGTCTATAGAAATGCTTGCAACATTTTCATTGCTTTTAATTAATGATACAAGTGATTTAAACTTACTTTACATACTGATATTTTTTAAAATGGCAGCTGCGAGTTTTTACTTCACCACAGAGATGTCTCTTTTACCAAAGATATTAGATGGAGATAAACTGCAAAAGGCAAATGAACTCCATTCTATAATTTGGTCTTTGTCTTACACCTTGGGAATGGCATTAAGTGGATTTGTTGTTTATATGTTTGGCGTGAAAGTCGCCTTTATTTTAGATGGTTTTATGTTTGTGGTCAGTTTCTTTTTGTTATACAAACTTCCTATAAATGTTAATCCAATAAAATCAGATGAGAATTTACTGCAAATGATGAAGGACACCTTTTCATATCTTAGAAAAACCCCTCATGCTTTTCATCTTATGTTAGTGCACGCTTTTGTGGGTTTCACTGCTTTTGACGCGCTTGTTGCATTAATGGTGGATAAGTATTATGCTTCTGTCATTGCGACATCTTTAGCTCTTGGTTTATTGCATTCTTCCCGTGCAGTGGGCTTAGTGGTCGGGCCGATGATTATAGGAAACTGGATAAGTAAAAAACGTATAGTTTATATATTTATATTTCAGGCAATAGCCGTTTGGATATGGGCATTGCTTATGAAGAATTTTTATTTATCCTTACTTGCGAGTGTATTAGTTGGATTTTTCACCACAACCTTATGGTCCTATACATATACCTTGCTTCAAAAAAATATAGAAGAAAAGTATTATGGCCGTATTGTGGCTTATAATGATATGTTGTTTTTAAGCACGGCAGCGTTCACATCTTTTTTTATAGGTTATTTAAATGTGAATAATTTCTCTCTTGAAGAAGTCACTTTTGTCTTAGGCACTGCTTTTGTGATTGGTGCCATCTATTTTGCCTGGGTCATAAATACACAAAATATTAAGGAAGTTTCATAATGAGTTTTGCTATTTTGGGAGGGGTGCTTTTAAACATAGGTGCTTTTTTAACATACAAAGGGAAAATTTATCAGGCCGTGATAATCTATCTGTTCGCAGATATATGCTGGATTATAATGGCGTATCAAAAAAATGATTATGTAGGTGCATTCTTCATTATCACAGGGACACTTTTTGGTCTCTTGGCTTATTTGAAAATGAAAAACGGTGAAATGAAAAAAACCTTAAATAAGGATGAAGATGATATATAAATCAAAAGATGGGGATATAGATTTATCCACTATAACAAGACTTTATCCTGCGGCTGTCATAGAAATGTATGGTGAAGTGGCAGAGATGAGTTTGGAATGGATGGACAGCAATGCAGAGAAAGTGAAACTATCACACTATGTTTTAGTTTTTGATTTCACCCCATTGAATGAAGAAGTGAAGAATAAACAAACTTTAGTTTTTGACACTCGAGAAGAACTGGTGAATGCTATGATAGAGGTGGCTCAATTTTTCGACAAATAATTTCTAAAGACACTAGAGCAGTTTTTGCTTTAGCAATTCCTGCAGCACTCAAACATCTTGTGGACATACTCCAGATTTTAATCGATATGCTCATGGTTGGAATGATTAGCGTGTATGCCTTGGCTGCCGTTGGTCTGAGTATGCAGTTTATGATGATTATAAATGTTTTAATGACCTTATACATTGTCGGTGGAAATGCTCTGATCTCTAGGTTTATCGGTGAAGGTAGAAAAAAAAGAGCATCCTCTTTACTGTTCTCACTTGGAGTTTTTGCGAGTGTGTTTTCTGTTTTTGTTTCAATTGTCGGCTACATAGGAAGTGAAAACTTTTATATATGGATGGGCTCAGAGCCTGAAGTGGTTGTGCAGGGTGCATTGTATTTTAAGATTATCTGCTTGGGGATTATTGTACTCTTTATAGACGCGCTTTTATACAATGCACTCTCAGCCGCCGGAGACACCTCAAGTTCACTTTATATAAAACTTTTTTCAGCCTTCTTAAATGCTTTTTTAAACTATGTCCTCATTTTTGGACATTTCGGTTTTGAAGCTATGGGAATTGAAGGTGCAGCAATTGCCACTGTGATATCCTACGCCTTTAATGTTCTGGCATATCTAGCTCTTTTAAAGCTTCCCCGTACAAAATTAAATTTAATTCCCATCATTCGTATAAAGGATTTAAAAAGAGTGTGGAAAGTTGGCTGGAGTGCAGCACTTGATCGTGGAATTTCTAGTATCAGTTTCTTAGTCTTTGTCTCAATTATCACTGCATACGGAACAGCAGAACTTGCCGGGTATCAAGTTGGACTTCGTATAGAAGGTATAGCATTTATGCCAGGTTTTGGATTTGCAGTTGCTGCTATGGCACTAGTGGGTCAAAGTATCGGAGCTAAAAATAAAGAAAAAGCTTTTAATATGGGAATCATCAGTGGAAGAATCGCCTATGTGTTTATGGGAGGTGTTGGAATTATTTTAATACTGTTTCCCGAATATTTGGTGGGTTTTTTCACCCAAGACAGTGCAACAATTATAGTAGCTTCAAAATATTTGATTTTAGTTGGTCTGGCACAAATTCCACTTGCAATCATGTTTGTATATTCTTCTGCGCTTCGAGGTGCAGGTGCCACCCAAACAGCACTTAAAATCAATGTCTTATCTTTATGGTTTTTAAGAGTTGTCCCATCTTATTTTGCATACAAACTAGGCTATGAAATCATTGCTATATTTATTATTATGAATATAGAAACACTTATAAAAGGTTTGATTTATTGGTACATTTATCAAAAAAGAGCTTGGTTGGATACAAAGATATAAATAATCAATATTTTTCTTAATATTTTCATATAATTTGATATATTTATCTTTTTAGGATTAGATAAGATATACAATTCATCTATAAGGGGTTATATTATGAAAACTAATACAGTGACTATGACAGACAATAGAACAGGTGCCATGTATGAACTTGATATTTTGGATGGAACACGTGGACCGAGTGTGGTTGATATATCAAGTTTTTACACTCAAACCGGAATGTTCACTTACGACAATGGCTTCACTTCAACAGCAAACTGTAAATCAGAAATCACCTTTATAGATGGCGATAAAGGTGAACTTAGATACCGTGGTATTGAGATAGAAGAACTTGCCTTAAATCATTCTTATTTAGAGACTTGCTATCTGCTTTTAAACGAAAAACTTCCAAATAAAAAGGAGTTGTTAGAGTTTGATTTAGAACTTCGTCATCGTTCTTTAGTTCATGAATCACTCAGACATCTTTTTCAAGCTTTTCCCGCAGGTGCACATCCAATGGCCACACTCTCATCTGCAACAGCAGCTTTATCCACATTTTATTATGATCATTTAGAGATCTCCCATGAAGCCGGTTATCAAGAGATGGCAAGAAGAATTATTGCAAAGATGCCGACTGTTGCGGCCTTTGCTTATAGACACTCCATCGGAGCACCGTTCATACATCCGGATATAGATAGAAGTTTCTCTGAGAACTTTTTGTATATGCTTCGTGCTTATCCGGGTGGAAAGATGCATGTGGGGCCAGATGGTGAATACTCTATTAAAGATATTGAAGTAAAAGCACTTGATACAATTTTCACACTTCATGCAGATCATGAGCAAAATGCCTCCACTGCCACAGTTCGGGGTGTTGCTTCAACTGGAGCACATCCATATGTTGCAATCAGTGCCGGTATTTCTGCACTTTGGGGCAGAGCACATGGAGGTGCAAATGAGTCCGTGATTGCACAGCTTGAGATGATAGGAAGTGTGGAAAATGTAGACAAGTTTATAGCTCGTGCAAAAGATCCTGATGATGAGTTTAGACTTATGGGTTTTGGTCATCGTGTGTATAAAAACTTTGATCCAAGAGCAAAGGTTTTAAAAGGTTTGCAAGAGCAATTAAAAGATGAACTGCATTTAGATTCGAATCTTATGCGTATAGCAAACAAAATCGAAGAGATCGCCCTCTGTGATGAGTACTTTATAAGCAGGAAGCTTTATCCGAATATTGACTTTTATTCGGGTGTGATTCTCACCGCTCTTGGTATTCCAAAATCAATGTTCACACCTGTTTTTGTAATAGGCAGAACTGTAGGTTGGATAACGCAGTGGATAGAGTATAAAAAAGACACTCAAACTAAAATAGCAAGACCAAGACAACTTTATATGGGAGAATAATCTAGATTTATATTATATAACGTATCTAAAGTGTTTTATTTTGTATCAGGGGATTATTTGGATACAATTATTTCATGATTAAAATTGCACTATTTTGCCTTGTCTCATTTACATTGTTATTTTCAGAGGATGATTTAAGTTCTCTGCTTAATGAGTATGAATCACAGAGTGCACTTCACCATAAAACAAAAGATGAAAGTGCCGGGCATTTGATTGTTTTTTCTCGTAATGATTTAGACAAAATGCAAGCGCATGTTTTAAAAGATATTTTAAAGTCAACACGTTTTTTTAACCTTCAAGAGGGCGTTAAGGGTAATGTCGCTTTACAAAGAGCGGGGGCATCCTGTGCCAACTCCGGATGTATACGGGTGTATATCAACGATCATGAGATGTCTTCTGCAGTAAATGGCAGCGCTTTGGAAATCATTGCTGAGTATGATCTTGGCCATGTGGATCATGTTGAAGTGTATCTTGGCGGAAGCGCTATAAAATTTGGAAATGAGTATGGTTTTGTCACCATCAAGATTTACACAAAAGACCCAAAAAGAGAAAATGGCGGTTTTGTGGCGACTTCTTATGGCTCAAGAGGAAGTCACTCCTTAGAAGCTTTTCATACAGGTGTGAGTGAAAATGCTTTAGAGTATCTTTTATATGCAAAGAAAAAGTATGATGATAAAGGTGAGATATCCAATCAAGGATATTCAGTCCCAAGATACAGTGACAATATCAACATCTATGCAAATATAAAAAAAGAAGATGATTATATCTTGGAGTTATCCAGCTATATGACAGACCATGATGCTTTAGCCGGTGTGGGCATACAAAAAACACCGGAATTATCAGAAGTGTACTCGGACTATAAATATATATCTTTTAGTAAATATATAGATGGTTTAAAGATCCAAGCATCTTATTCACAAGAACAAAACGGTGTCCATTCTAAAGATCCAAACGGTATAAAACTTAATGATGGAAGTATTGTCAACGAACTCGATGTGGAGTTTGAGAATTCTTTAGCGAAGTTAAGTGTTGAAAATGTGCATAAGTTGGATGATTTAAATATACTATACGGAATAAGTTATCAACAAAAAAAGGCGGATTCTA
>JACNLH010000063.1 GCA_014381585.1 Candidatus Sulfurimonas ponti | reverse complement strand
GGTATGCCTGTGGAGAAAGAAGCAATACCGTTGGATTATACAGATTGTATGTTCGCTAAATGGTTTTATAGTGTGGGGCAGGAGATTGCTCTTATGCCGGGGATGAGTGTGATGGATGCTATTGGTGAAAAGCATACGGCTCTACACAATGTGTATTTTAAAATCTTTCAAATTTATTTTGGAGATACGACAAGGTCTTTTTTCTCAAAACTTCTTAAAATAAAGAAAAAGGTTTCATCGGCTGAAGAGGAGATGGCCTTGCAGTATTATAATAACCTCGAGGGAATCTCAAAGGAACTTTTGGAGATGATAGGACGTCTTGAGCGTCGAATCAATGCCTTAGGTGAAGAGTTTTTCAGCGCTAAATAATACTCTTAAAAGACTTGAATCTTTTAAATATTGTAGTATGTTGCATTAGGATGATAAACAACTAATGCAGACGTAGATTGTTCTGGATGAATTTGAAATGTTTCACTAAGTTCAATACCAAATTCTTCAGGTTTTAACAAATCGAACAATGGACGATTGAGTTCTAAATCTGGACAAGCTGCATAACCAAAAGAGTATCTACTTCCTTGGTACTTGTTCATTTGTACATCTGAGAGCTTACTTCCTTCACCATCACTGATATTTAAGTCTAAACGTACTTGTTTATGAGCTATTTCGGCTAAGGCTTCTGCCAGTTCTACCCCAAGGCCATGAAATTGATAGTACTCTGTATATTCTCCAGCATCCATGATAAGGCGTTCAGCATCACTTATTTTAGCCCCAGCACTCACACAAGTTAGTGCTATGACATCATGTCTATCTTTGTGAAAAAAGTCACTTAAAGCACGATGTGGCTGTTTTGATTGTCTAGGAAAGCTAAATTGTTTCACAGCCCTGCCAATAATTTGATTTAAAGGTTCTCGATTAACTTCTTCTTGTGAGTTATAACCTTCATTTTCGTCAAAAATAAGAAGCGTGTTATCATCACTTCTGCATGGCCAATAGCCATAGATGATTGTAGGTTCAAATAGTTTCTCATTTAAAAACTGTGATTTTAATTTTTCATACGCTGGCCATACTACTTCATCAAGTTGTTTTTCATAGGCTTCTTTTGTCATTCCTTTAGAACTATATCCCCAACGAGATTTAAAAAGTATTTTATGATTTATCCATTCAAAGGCCATTTCAATTTGTTGTTCTGTAAGCTTTATCTCACGTCTACCCCAAAATGGAGGTGTTGGAACATTAATGTCCCGAGAAGGCATTTTTAATTCCTCATATGGAGGAATAATTATCTCTTTTTTCTCTTTAGCAACTTTTTCTTCACCTTCTTTGCCATGTAAATTGGTATCCAAATTTCCAGCTTCGATTCTGCTCATGGCAGTTACACCGTCAAAAGCATCTTTACAGTAAAAGATAGGCCCATCATAAAAAGGACGACAAAATTCATCGATAAAGTTACGAGTAAGAGCAGCGCCACCTAAAAGAATAGGAATAGTAATTCCTTTTTCTTTGAGTATTTTTAGATTTTCTTGCATCACTTGTGTTGACTTCACCAAAAGTCCACTCATTCCAAAGGCAGAGATATGACCCTTAGCATAAGATTCTAAGAAAGTGTCAAGTTCTACTTTTATACCAAGATTTTCTACTTTATATCCATTGTTTGAGAGGATAATATCAACAAGGTTTTTTCCAACATCATGAACATCACCTTTAACTGTTCCAAGAGCTAATGTTGTATCGACAGATTTTTCTACTTTAGGTAAAAATGGGTTAAGATGATCCACTGTTTTTTTCATGGTCTCAGCTGATTGAAGTACAAAGGGAAGTTGCATTTGACCACTTCCAAAGAGTTCACCAACAACTTTCATAGCATCAATTAAAATTTCGTTGACAATAACTTCAGGAAGGATGTTGTGACGTGCCTCTTCTACAAGAGGAATCATTCTTTCTTTGTCTCCGTCCATTAAAAGTTTGGCAATTTTTTCTTCATCACTCATAGCTAAATATTCAGCATCTTCAACAGAAGAATCTATAGCTTCTTTGGTGCTGAAATGTTCGATGAAAGTAAAGAGTGCTTCACCATTAGGTTTACGGTTAAAGATTAAATCATCACATATTTTTTGGTCTTCTTCACTTATTTTGTTGATGGGAATAATATGTTTAACATTGATAATAACTGATGTTAAACCTGCTTCTAAACAATGGTGAAGAAACATAGAGTTAAGATATGGACGTGCATCTTTATCAAGCCCGAATGAGATGTTTGAAAGCCCAAGTGTGGCACTCACCTCTGGATGTTTTTTTCTTAAAGCACGGATTGCTTCTATGGTGTTAATTCCAGCATCCCAGTATTCTTCATCTCCGCTGGCAAGAGTGAATGTGAGTACATCAAAGATTAAATCTTCTTTTTTTATACCATGTCTATTGGTCGCTAAATCGATAATTCTATCTGCAATCTTGAGCTTATCTTCCACTGTCTTAGCCATACCGACTTCATCAATAGTTAGACATACCAGTGATGCTCCATATTTTTTAGCAAGAGCACATACGTCGTCAAACTTTTCTTCGCCATCTTCAAGGTTTACGGAATTTAATATAGGTTTTCCACCTATATGTTTAAGTGCAGTTTCGAGTCCAGTTGTTTGAGTGGAATCCGGCATAAGAGGAAGAGCTATTTTTTGGTTATACATACCCATAACTGCTGTCATGTCTTTTGTCTCATCACGGCCCGCAAAACCGACATTCACATCTATAACATGTGCGCCTGCACGAACTTGCTGTTGTGCAACACTGAGCGTGCCTTCGTAGTTTTCTGCTAAAAGCAATT
>JACNLH010000115.1:12664-14201 GCA_014381585.1 Candidatus Sulfurimonas ponti | reverse complement strand
ATAAAATAATTTATGCTACAATCCTTGTCGATTTACGTGACTATTTTGTGATAGATAGTTCTAATATACGACAAGGAAACATAAATGTTTAACAAAATAGTAAAAACAACAGTTGCTTTATCTCTTGTGGCAACAGTTGCGTTTGGTGCGAATAGCACTAGGTTTAATGTGATAGAGGGTGATGCTACTGCTAAGTATATAGATTTAATCGAGAACGATTTAAACGGTATACATTTTAATGTATCAGAAGCACGTGATAGAGTTGATAGTGTTTACGCTTCTCGTTATGGTAATGTGGAAGATCCTGAGTATGATAAAGACTGGACTAAGAACTTAGATAACTTAAGTTTTTTCTCTATTTCAAATGATAAAGCTTTACATCCATTACTCAAAGTTGCTCCGGAAGTGGCAGGTTTTGCTCCTTTTAATCAACTGATTTACAAAAAGTCTGCAGAAAACAAAACATATGTTGGACATCTTGATCCAAATACGATGCTTGATATTGTAGGTACAAAAGATGCAAATGTAAGAAAAGCATTTGTTGCAATGTTTGATCCATTGGATGATTTAGTAAGTAAAAGACTTGCCGGTAAAGTAGAAACAAATACGTTTACAGCACTTCCAGCAAAAACTATGATGAACTTTGAGTATAAGTTTGATAGACCGGATGATCTAAGTGAGTTTATCGATAGTTTTCAAGGAAAATTTGAAACTGCTTTTGAAGATAAAAAGTATATTATCGCTGGGTATAAAAACTTTAAAGAGAGATATGAAGAAGATTTAGGTATGGAATTTGCAGAATATGATGCATTTTTTGTATACTCTCTATGTCACTTTACATTTTCTTATAATGTATTTAATAAAGGTCGTCCAGATGCTGGTGTATTCGCACCATGTTCTATGTATGCATATATTAAAAAAGATACTAATACTTTAGTTATCGGTATGCCTACACTTGCAAACTGGACTGCTATTATGAATATACAAGATCCTGTAAAGCAAGAATGGGTTAAAAAAATAGATGCTGAAATCATTTCAATTATGAAATCGATTGGAGCTAAAGAAATATAATAATAGGGCATAGATAACTATAACCCTATTGTTATTTATAACAAGGGGTTGTTATTTATGAAAAATTTATTGTTATCGTTACTTGTATTGTTTGGAGCTTCGGCTTCTACTGTTAATGCTGAAGATATTAGTGCTTATTTAGTTGGTGGACACATGGATGTCAATGATGCAAGAAAGAAGCTTAAAAGCGTAGGTTACCAAGTCCTTGTAACATACAATTCTGTTAAAGATGGTCAAACTATAGTTTTTACCAATGATGTGTTAAAGGCACAAGCTGCTAAAGAAAAACGTGCACATGCTGCAGTTCTTCGTCTATTTGTAGATAATCAAGAAAAAACAATCAGTATTACAAATCCAGTTTATTTTGGCCGTGCATTTATGCAAGATGATTACAATGAAAATGTATTTAATGCTGAACTTGAAAAACTAAGTGGTGCATTTCCTGGTTTGACAGGTTCGCAAGATA
>JACNLH010000115.1:6733-12331 GCA_014381585.1 Candidatus Sulfurimonas ponti | reverse complement strand
GCTGCAAAATATTATCTTGCTATTTCTTATCCGAAGTTAACAATGGGTGAGTTTATGGGGATATCTGATGTTCCTGGTGCAATCACCAGTGATTTAGAGAAGCCTTTTAAATAGACATGCTTTTGAGAAGTGATTCTATATCACTTCTTATCTAGTATATTGAGAAAACTGTCATGATTTATATCATAACTGCTTTTCTCTCTCCTTCAACAATTTCACCAATTAAATAGCCATCAGTAGAAGCTAAAACTTTTGCGACATTAGATTCTTCGACAACTAAAACCATACCGACACCCATATTGAAAGCTCTAAACATTTCATCTCTGTCTACATGCTCAGCCATTAGCTCAAATATAGGAAGGACTCTGATAGCATCTTTTTGAACTTCTGCTTTTAGACCTTCTGGAAGTACACGAGGAACATTCTCAACTATGCCGCCACCAGTGATATGAGCCATTGCCACTATCTCGTTTCTTAGTGCTTTAAATGTTTTTACATAAATGTTTGTAGGTTCTAGAAGAGTTTCGATTAAAGGCTTACCGTTAAAGTCATCTTCAAATTTCATTCCCATTTTTTCAAATAGCACTTTTCTTGCAAGGGAGAAACCGTTTGAGTGAAGTCCTGAACTTGGAAGCGCTATAAGCTTATGTCCTGCACGTACAAGAGAAACTCTGTCCATTTCTGATTTTTCTGCAACACCGACTGCAAATCCTGCTAAGTCATAATCATCCTCAGAGTACATTCCAGGCATCTCAGCAGTTTCACCGCCAATAAGGGCACATTCACTTCGTATACAACCCTCAGCGATACCGGCAACCACATTTGTAGCAACTTTCACATCCAGTTTACCTGTTGCGTAGTAATCAAGGAAAAAAGATGGGGTTCCGAAATTACATAATAAATCATTCACACACATTGCAACAAGGTCAATTCCAACAGTGTTGTGTATACCCGAATCAATTGCAAGTTTTAATTTTGTCCCGACTCCATCAGTTGCTGCTAGCATCACAGGCTCTTTAAATCCTGCAGGAAGCTCAAATGCTCCTGCAAAAGAACCTATTCCACCCATCACACCAGGTATTTTAGTGGATTTAACCAATGGTTTGATATTTTCAACAAAACTATTTCCTGCATCTATATCGACACCGGCATCTTTGTAGCTAATTTGGCTCATTATGAACTCCGTTAATAAAGTGAGCGAATTATATCTTATATGTGTTGAGAGAAAAATAAGTGTGAAAATATGAAGGAAAAATTTTTAAGAGTTCATTTAGATTGAACCCTTAGAAGGGGCGAAAGAGTTATACTTCCGGTGTAGATTCTGGTAAATCACATTTTTTAGTGATGATACAAAGTGGACAAAAGTTAAAAATTCCAGCGATTAAGGGGATAGCACCTAAGAACCATAGGTAATTTGCCGGTGCTTCTGGAGTTGCATTCAATACGGTTGACACACCATATCCCACCAAAGCTAAACCAACTGTTATACGCACCACTCTACAAAAAGATCTTATTTTATTTACATTCATTGTTTTTCCTTAAATTATTTGAACGCAATTATATCCATATATGAATAAAAAATATAAGGAAATATGAATTAAGCCTTAAATATATGTAAGTTTTAAGCTTTTTAAAACTTATAAAGAGAAATATGCTAAAATCCGTTTTAATTATATATTAGGAATAAAATAAATGAAAAACTTCATCTATAACGAAATGATGGTGCACGTACCTGTATGTACGGCCAAAGCTCCGGAAAATGTTTTAATTATCAGTAATGATACAGCTGCTTTGGAAGATGAAATGAAAAAGCATAACGCTATCGCATATAAATCAATCGCGTGTGGACTTGAGACAATAAGAAATGAAGAAGATGCTGCATATGATGTGGTTATTTGTGAAGAAGGCCAAGACGCAGCTGTTATGGCTCATATCTCTCGGGTTTTAAAAGAAGACGGTCTTGTTTCTATGACGCATCCATCTTTAGATAATACGCAAGAGAACAAATCAATGATGCAAATCCTTGGAAAGTATTTTAAAGTGATTATGCCTTACAACTTAGGCAATGGCCAGACTGCTTTATTGTCTTCAAAAGAGTACCACCCCACTGCAGATATTAATCTTCACCGCGCTGATATGCTTGACGGTTTAGAGTTTTATAACTGCGATATTCACCCGGCTTCTTTCGCGATGGGAAATAACGTAAGAAAAGAGTACTTAGGCATCATAAAAAACTAATGGCATTTAAGTATGCTATCGCTCTAACGGGCGGGATCGCAACTGGTAAAAGCACAGTTGCCTCCCTTATGGCCCTCAATGGTATGCGGGTGATTGATGCAGATAGTATCTCGCACCAAATCTTAGACAAGCATTCTGATTGGGTTAGCGAAACCTTTGGCGCAGAATATGTGAATAATGGAAAAGTTGATCGAGCTTCACTTGGAGCAATGATATTCTCCAACCCGGAGAAAAAGAAAATTTTAGAAGACTTCCTTCACCCAAAGATACGAGATGAAATCCAAATGCAAAGCATTAAACAAGATGGATTTGAATTTCCATACCTTATAGATATTCCTCTGTTTTTTGAAAATGGGGCATACGATATCAAAGACAGTGTTGTTGTGTACACCCCAAGTGATGTGCAGCTTGATAGATTTATGAAAAGAAATAAATACTCTAAAGAAGAATCTTTAAAAAGAATAGCCTCTCAAATGCCGATAGATGAAAAAAAAGCTAAGGCAACTTGGGTTATTGACAACTCAAAAAACTTAAAACATTTACAGCAAGAAGTTGAAGATTTTGTTGAGATAATAAAAGAAAAATATCTTAAATAGGAGATAAGATGCAAATTGCTAAATACAGTGCGAGTGGAAATGATTTTGTAATTTTTCATTCTGATGAAAAAATAGATAGAAGTGCATTGGCAAAAGAGCTTTGTCATCGTCAAGATGGCGTTGGTGCTGATGGCTTAATCGTTATAGTGCCTCACGATACGTATGACTTTGAGTGGCAATTTTATAACTCTGATGGAAGCACAGCTGAAATGTGCGGTAATGGATCTCGAGCTTGTGCGCATTATGCATTCACGCATAGTTTAGCCCCGAAAAATATGAGTTTTTTGACAGAAGCAGGGGTGATAAAAGCAGAGGTTGATGGATTTATGGTGCTTAGCGAGTTGACTCCACCTTTGATTATAGAAAAAAATATAGAATTCAATGGTGAAAACTGGTGGAAAATTGATACGGGTGTTCCGCATATGGTCAGCTTCACTCAAAATATTGAAGAATTTGATATTTTAGAGGCCAGAGAGTTGCGATACAAGTATAACGCCAATGTGAATATTGCTTTTGTTGAGGGAAAAAATCTACGAGTCAGAACGTATGAGCGTGGTGTTGAAGATGAAACTCTTGCTTGTGGAACCGGTATGGCAGCTTGTTATTATAGAGCCTTGCAGGAAGGTTTAGTAGAGGGGAGCATAGAGGTATATCCTACGAGTGGTGAAACTCTTTATCTAGGAATGAATGAAAGAACTATCACATTTAAAGGTAAGGTGAAAAACACTTTTGTCACTGAATGGGATATAACAGATAACTAACATACACTATGTTAGTTATTCTTATTTAAAGTCCAGCGGCCTCAACAATTTTAGCTTGATGATCTGCGATAAGAGGCTCCACGATTTCATCTAAAAGCCCTCCACCCATAATTGCATCAAGTCTGTATAAAGTCAGGTTGATTCTGTGGTCACTTATTCGGTTTTGAGGATAGTTATATGTGCGTATGCGGCCACTTCTGTCCCCTGTTCCAACTTGTGCTGCACGTTCAGCTGCATTTTCTGATTGTTGTTCTTGCATTTGAAGGTCATAAAGTCTGGCTTTAAGAACTTTCATAGCTTTTTCACGGTTTTTATGTTGTGACTTTTGATCTTGGTTGGTTACAACCAGACCGGATGGTAAGTGAGTTATTCTTACTGCGGAGTCGGTGGTGTTCACCGATTGACCGCCACATCCAGAAGAACGCATTACATCTATTTTTAAATCATTTTCATTAATTTGGATCTCTACATCATCCACTTCAGGCATAACTGCCACTGTGATTGCTGATGTGTGAACACGGCCTTGAGACTCTGTTGCCGGAACACGTTGCACACGGTGTGTTCCACCTTCATACTTCAACCGACTATAAACCTGATCACCTTTGATTAGGGCGGTTACTTCTTTGTAGCCTCCAGAATCAGATGGTGAAGTACTGATAATCTCGATTTTCCAATCTCTTAAATCCGCATATCTTGTGTAAGCATCAAATAGATCCCCTACAAATATAGCAGCCTCATCACCACCGGCACCGGCACGAAGTTCCACGATGATATTTCTATCATCATTTGGATCTTTTGGTAAAAGAAGCATTTTAATCTCTTCTTCTATGATTGCTTTTTTCGGTTCAAGTTCTTTAAGTTCTTCTTTTGCCATTTCACCCATTTCAGCATCAAAAAGCATCTCTTTAGTATCTGCAATATCTGCGATTAAAGTTTGATATTCTTTAGCTTTTTCAACGATTGGTAAAAGGTTTGATTGTTCTTTTGAGAGTGCTGTCATTCTTTTAATGTCAGAAGTTATATCAGGTGAACTCAGCAGATCGCCAAGTTCATTATAGCGGGTGATAAACGGGGTGAGTTTATCTGCTAACATATCTGTTAGCCTTATATAGCGTTAACAGCTCTGTGTAAGCGGCTTACTTTTCTAGCTGCAGTTTCTTTTTTAAGAATACCTTTGCTAACAAATTTGTGAATTTGTTGGTTGGCCACTTTTAATGTAGCAGTTGCTTCTTCTTTGTTCCCTGCGTCTATTGCAGTGCGAACGTCTTTTACGATGTTTTTAAGACGAGTTCTGTAAAAACGGTTTCGTTCTGTACGAACGAGTGTTTGACGAATTCTCTTAACGGATGACTTATGATTTGCCATTTTTTAGTCCTTCTTTTTAGAAATTAAGTTCGCAATGTTAGCTTAAATAGAATTAAAGTTATGTTAAAGATAGTATAAATTTTTAAATTCTTTATATAATTTATTATGTTAAAATACTAATTACGTAAGAAAAAACCATTTTTTGATAAAGGGGAAGCCATGAAACTATTTGGTACCGATGGAGTACGTGGTGAAGCAGGTTCATTTTTAACTGCGGGTCTTGCTATGAGAGTAGCAATGGGAGCAGGGATTTATTTTAAGCGACATGTAGTGAATAATAAAATACTTGTTGGTAAAGACACTAGAACAAGTGGATATATGATTGAAAATGCAATTGTTGCTGGATTAACTGCTATCGGTTACGATGTCATCCAAATAGGTCCAATGCCTACGCCTGCTATTGCTTTTATTACTGAAAATATGCGTTGTGATGCTGGAATTATGATTAGTGCATCACATAATTCTTTTGAAGATAATGGAATTAAATTTTTTGATGGACATGGAAATAAACTCTCACCAGAAGTTGAAAAAACTATTGAAGATATATGTAATAATCAAGAAATGATAGATGGGGCGCAAGTAACTGCCAAAAATATTGGAAAAGCAAAAAGAATTGATGATGTAATAGGTCGCTATAT
>JACNLH010000115.1:0-6507 GCA_014381585.1 Candidatus Sulfurimonas ponti | reverse complement strand
TTGCGGAGCATTACATACGAAAGATTTGTGTGAACACGTACTTATGTTTCGTGCAGATTTAGGTATAGCTCTTGATGGTGATGCTGATAGACTTGTAGTTGTGGATGAAAGAGGTGTAGTGGTAGATGGGGATCAATTACTTGGAGCGCTAGGCTCTTACCTTAATGATCAAGGATTACTCAAAGGTAAAGGAATTGTCTCAACCGTAATGAGTAATCAGGGTCTCGAAGATTATATGCTTTCTAAGAACCTAAAGCTTTTTCGCTCAGACGTTGGAGACAAGCACGTTTTAGATGTAATGAAAAAAGAAGGCATCAATTTTGGGGGAGAGCAAAGTGGACATGTAATTATGCATGATTTTGCAAAAACAGGAGATGGACTAGTTTCAGCTTTGCAGACTTTAGCGCTTCTTATAAATACAAAGAAAAAAGCTTCAGAAGTACTCCGTCCTTTTTCTCTGTATCCTCAAAAATTAGTAAATATAAATATTAAAGTGAAGAAACCACTGAAGAATATTGATGGCTTACAAGAAAAAATAAAAGCTTTGGATGCAAAAAAAATTAGACATCTTATACGTTATTCAGGTACTGAAAATAAATTAAGAATTTTACTCGAAGGACAAGATGCAAAAGAGATGAATCATGAAATGCAAGATATAGTTTCTTTTTTTGAAAAAGCTTTAAATGCGTAATCCTTTTTTTCGTCTTAATCTGATTTTGTTTTTCACCCTTGCCGGTGTTTTTATAGTTGATCAAAATATTAAGATGCTTTTTGTGGATGGATTTCGATACTACACAGAGTGCATAGATTTAATTCTGGTTTATAACAAAGGTGTGGCATTTTCAATGTTTGCATTTTTAGATGAATGGCTTAAATATATACAGCTGGTGCTCGTGTTTGGTGTGCTTGGATATATACTTTATATGAAACAAGTGTGCTATGCCCTTCCGGCAGGCTTACTTTTGGGTGGGGCTTTTTCAAATATATATGACAGATTTGTGCATGAGGGTGTTGTAGATATGGTCTACTGGCACTGTGGATTTAATTTTGCAGTTTTCAACTTTGCCGATGTGATGATAGATGTGGCGGTTGTGTGGTTTTTAATACTTAATTTTAAGCCTAAGCTTTGTAAAAGCTAATTAAAAGCGATTTTTTGGTATTATTGCTCAAAATAATAGTTGTATATCTATGCAACAAGAATAGAATAAAGGAAATTGATGGAAATCAAATCAAACAAAATTAATGGTGCAAATGCTGAAATTGCAGCTACAATCTCAATGGGTGAGGTTAATGAAAATGTAGAAAAAATTGCTAAACAATTAGCAAAGACCACAACTATTCAAGGTTTCCGTAAAGGAAAAGTTCCAGTGGCAATTGTAAAACAACAATATGGCCGTAAGCTTACTGAAGATGCTGAAGCTGAAGCGCTTCGTGAAGTTCTTGCAAAAGGTTTGGAAGAATTGAATATTGCAAATACATCATTAATCGGTGAACCAAGTGTCACTAAGTTTGATAAAAGTGATGATAAAATCGAAGTGGTGGTGAAAGTTGCTATGAGACCTGAGATAGATATGGGTGATTATGCTTCAAATGTAGATGCATTTGATAAACCGGCTATAAGTGATGAAGATGTTGATGCCAAAGTTATCGAAATAGCTCAAGGACAAGCTGAGCTTGTAGATATCAAAAGAAACCGTAAAATGAAAAGCGGCGATACTGCTATTATTGATTTTGAAGGTTTTGTTGAAGGGAAAGCTTTTGACGGTGGAAAAGCTGAAGACTTCGCACTTGTTCTTGGTTCCGGTCAATTTATTCCAGGTTTTGAAGATCAACTTATCGGTGTGAAAAGAGATGAAGAAGTCACTATCAATGTTACATTTCCAGAAAACTATGGTGGTGAACTCGCTGGTAAAGATGCTGAGTTTAAAGTGACAGTGAAGCAAATTAAAGTAAAAGCAGATGTGGAAATTAATGATGAATTAGCTAAAAAACTACTTCAAGGTGAAGAAGATGCTTCTGTGGAGACTTTAAAAGACTTAGTGAAAAAACAACTTGAAAATGAAGAATTGGCAAAACTGTATAATGAAACTATGAAGCCTGAATTACTAGAAAAATTAGTCACAGGCACTGCTTTTGATTTACCTGAATTTGTTGTAGAACAAGAGATAGACATGGCTTTAAATAAAGCGGCAGGGTCAATGAGCGAAGATGAGATTAAAGAGCTTCGTGAAAATCCAGATAAATTAAGTGAACTTCGTGAAACATTCCGCGAAGATGCTGAAAGAAGTGTAAGAGCCACTTTTATCATCGATACTTTGGCAATAGCTGAAAATATTAAAGTTGATGAAAATGAAGTTATGCAAACAATTTACTATGAAGCAATGCAAACAGGTCAAGAACCTCAAAAAGCGTATGAACATTACAAAGAAGCTGGATATTTACCTGCGATTCAAATGTCAATGGTGGAAGACAGAGTGCTTAGCACAATCTTAAACTCAAGAATAAAAGAGGCGTAAATTTATGAGTTATATCCCATATGTGGTTGAAAAAACAGGCAGAGGTGAAAGATCGTATGATATTTACTCTCGTCTGTTAAAAGATAGGATTGTAATGCTAAGCGGTGAAGTGAATGATCAAGTTGCTTCAACGATAGTTGCACAGTTCTTATTTCTAGAAGCAGAAGATCCGGAAAAAGACATCTTTTTTTATATCAATTCCCCAGGCGGAGTTGTAACAGCCGGTATGGCAATTTTTGACACAATGAATTATATCCGTCCTGATGTTGCCACTATTTGTATAGGTCAAGCTGCATCTATGGGGGCTTTTTTACTTTCTTCAGGTGAAAAAGGCAAGAGATATGCTCTTCCTCATGCTAGAATCATGATTCACCAACCTTTAGGCGGAGCGCAAGGTCAAGCATCTGATATCGCTATTCAGGCTGAAGAGATACTGCGTATGAAAAAAGAACTGAATGCTCTTTTGGCAAAAAACACAGGTCAAAGTATAAAAACTTTAGAAAAAGACACTGATAGAGATAATTTTTTAAGTGCAAAACAAGCACTGGACTATGGTCTTATTGACGAAGTTTTGATTAAAAACGATAAAGAGTAAGGATTTACAATGGCAGGTACATTAAGAAGCAGAAATAGACGTAATTTTAATGCGGATAATACTGAATCTATGTCATCTGCGAATCCTCTAGATATGGATAATACTTCGAGCGATATAGAAGAATACGCTAAAGAAGTTTTATCCGCACTTATTAAAGATAATTTACCTCCCACCCCTGATAATTTCTCTCTTTATTTTGATAGACTTTTAGAAGATAAACAAGATAGCTTTCGCAAGCAAATATCTTCAATGCTTGAGCTTGAAGAGGGTAATGATGCTGAGAGCACTTTAGAGCTAGAGCAGAGTTTAAAGCAAGGCTTTTCCTCAATAAAGAATATTTTAGGCACAACGGCGCATTTGTATAAAAATATGACTTTAATGACGAAAATTCTCGATAAAAGATTAAAAGAGCTTGCAGAGGATAGTGAATTGCAAGCTATCGTTAACATTGCATCAGCTTTAGAAAATGATATATCTAAGCTCAACACCATTGTTAAAAAGCAAAGCGCACAGATGAAAACTCTTTACGATGAAACAGCAACAATTGTTAAAAGTGTTGAAAATGAAACAATTTTTGATAATAAATTCGGTGTATATAATAAACGCTATCTTATGGGTAGAATAGAAAAAGAGATAGGTTTAATTAAAGAATTTAAACATAAAAGCTCATTGATAATGATAGAACTCTCCCGTGAATTAAAGCAAAGCATAGGAAACGAAAAAGCATTGCTTTTAATGACGAGAACAATTGCGAGACTTCTTTTAAAAACTTCAAGAAGAAGTGACACTGTTGCACATTATGGCAACGGTGTGTTTGCTATGCTTTTAAAGCATACTGATATAAACAGTGCAATGAAAGCAAGTGATAGGTTATGTTATCTTGTCTCTAGTTCAAACTTCTTTTTAGGCGATAGAGAAATAAAGCTTGAGATTTCTATCGGTATAACAGATATAGACACTGATTATTCTGTTGAAGAGACAATTGTCAGTGTTATGAATGGCGTTGAAAAAGCATATAGAAATAAAGACAGAGATTATGAAGTGGTCTTGATGAATGAGCAAGCAGAGTAAAATATGAACCTTTGTATAGTTGAGTATCCAGACAAAAGACTTCGAAATAAATCTGTAAAAATTGAAAAATTTGATGCCAACCTTCATGAGCTTCTTGATGCTATGTATCCTTTAATGATTCAAACAAACGGGATAGGTTTGGCAGCTATTCAAGTCGGTGTGGCCAAAGAAGTCCTTATTCTGAATATTCCAGATGAAGATGGCGAGCAATCAAAAGAAAACCTTATAGAAATGGTTAATCCGGTTTTAACAAATCAAAGAGGCGAAACAACCTATCAAGAAGGTTGTTTAAGTGTTCCAAGTTTTTATGAGGATATAGACAGATTTGAATTTTTAACTGTTAATTATCAAGATAGAGATGGCAATACACAAACACTTGAGGCAGATGGTCTTTTAAGCATTGCCATTCAGCATGAATATGATCATCTGCAAGGTGTTTTATTTATAGATAAGCTGACATCTTCAAGACGTAGAAAATTTGAAAAAGAGTATAAAAAAATGCTCAAAGAGAAAAAAACTTCTAAATAATATGGCATTATGTCATATAAATTCCTTCTGCTAGATTTATAAGATATCATTGAATCAACATAAGGGGAAGGTTGATGAGATGAAAAGTATAAATTGTGCGACATATGAGGGTTTGGATGCCAAAGTTGTGCATGTTGAATCAACTCTGACCAAAGGTCTTCCTTCTTTTAGCATAGTCGGGATGCCAAATTTATCTATAAATGAATCAAAAGAGAGGGTGAAGTCAGCATTGCTGAGTAATGACTTTTCATTCCCTCCAAAAAGAATCACTCTTTCTTTATCTCCTAGCGATATACGCAAAGAGGGCAGTCAATTTGACTTGAGTATAGCACTTATGATTGCATTGAACACTCAAGAAGATGATTTATCGGAGTGGTTTGTATTTGGCGAGTTAGGTCTAGATGGAACAGTTAAAGAAAATTTGACACTCTTTCCTTTAATTCTTTCTTTGGCAAATAAAGGAGTGATGAAGAAAGCTATTGTTCCTTCTGCCGCTTTAGAAAAATTATCCAAAATACCAAATATAGAGTTTTACGCAGTGCACACTCTTCAAGAAGCAATAGACTTGCTTCAAAATAAAGTGATAATCACTCCGGTCCTTAATAAGACGGCAATAGAATACCCAAGATATGAAATAAAAGATAAATTGTATTACTATTTGAAAGAATATGTACATGATTTTAAAGATGTTAAGGGTCAAGAAAATGCTAAAAGGGCAGCTTTGATAGCTGCGGCAGGATATCATAATATACTCTTTGAAGGCAGTCCGGGATGCGGTAAAAGTATGATTGCAAATAGATTAAGGTTTATCTTGCCGCCTATGGATATGCAAGATATACTTGAATCTGCAAAGTTAGATGCACTTGATGCCAAAGAACCAGAATTTAAACCCCATAGAAATATACGCTCCCCACATCATTCCTCAACGTTGGCCAGTATATTCGGCGGCGGATCACATAATGCACGCATAGGTGAAGTGGGTTTAGCGAACAAAGGGGTTCTTTTTTTTGATGAACTGCCACACTTTTCAAAAAATGTTTTAGAAGCTTTACGTGAACCGATGCAAGATAATAAGATACGTATATCACGAGTTAATTCCAAAGTGGAATATCCAGCGGACTTTCTTTTTATCGGGGCGATGAATCCTTGTCCGTGCGGAAACTTATTAAACAAAAACAAAGAATGCAGATGCAGCGATACGGAGATTAAAAGATATAAGAATAGACTCTCAGATCCATTTCTCGACAGAATAGATATCAACATAATTATGCAATCAGTGAGTAAAGATGATGTAAGTGGTTATACATCTAAAGAATTACATAAAATGGTTGTGGAATCACATATATTTTCTAAAAAGAGAGGACAAGAAGTTTTTAATGCAAAACTCGGTGATGATGAGATTGAAAAGTATTGTATACTTTCCGAGGAAGCAAATGAGACTCTATCCATTGCTATAGAGAGATTTGATTTATCTTTTCGCGCTATTAAAAAGGTGCAAAAATTAGGAAGGACTATTGCAGACCTAGATAAATGTGAGACAATTGGGAAAAAACATATACTCGAAGCACTAAGTTACAGAAGAAGATAGATTTGATTTGTTGAAATTGATATCTTTAGATATACTATAAGCAAAAATAATCATTTGAGGTGCAGTGGTGGAAAAAGAAAATATACTTAACGAATTAAGATCTGCAAAAGTGGCACATTTAAAATGGGTTCAAAGAGCAAAGTCTTTGATTTCAGGTATGCCTGTGGAGAAAGAAGCAATACCGTTGGATTATACAGATTGTATGTTCG
>JACNLH010000148.1:3736-14312 GCA_014381585.1 Candidatus Sulfurimonas ponti | reverse complement strand
CTCATGCCGCATGATGTCGAGGCTATGGATGACATACACGACTTGATTTCTCTTTTTGATTACCTCACAGGTGCTATACAATGATAGAAATACTTCTAACTCCCATAGCTTTGATTGTCATACTTGTGATGATGCATTCATGGTTTGGAATAGGTATTCTCCAAAGAGGCATCATCTTCACCGACTTGGCAATAGCGCAGTTTGCGGCGCTTGGCTCAGCTATAAGTCTGGGCTATTTCCATGAAGAGTATTTTTATCTGCTCACACTCAGCTTTGCGCTTTTGAGTGCTTTTCTTATCTCCATAGCTTCACAAAGAAATATAAAACTTGAAGCTTTTATAGGGCTTTTATATGTGCTTGGTGCGAGTGGAATCATGATGGTTTTAGCACACTCCGCCGAGGGGATGGAACACTTCAAGTCACTTCTAGCCAGCGATATACTCTTCACCACTCCTGAATCTGTGGTGAAAAGTGCTATTATCTACGCCTTTATAGCTCTCGTTCTTTGGAAGGTCTATCCAAGATTAAACGGCTTTGTCAAAGAGCTTACATTTTTCTCTCTTTTGGCTCTGACTGTCACATCATCTGTACAGTTGGCTGGTGTTTTAGTGGTCTTTGTGCTTCTCATAGCTCCGCCTTTTGTTGCACTCTCTTTGGAGCTCAAAAGACCTCTTCTTTATAGTTTTTACTTCGGATGGTTTTTTGGGATTGTGGCGATTATCGTCTCATACTATTATGATTTACCAACCGGATACACTATAGTCTTTTTAGGTGCATTGCTAAGCTCTTTGATTGTTTTAATCCGCTCTAAAAAACTCCAAGCATAAAAGCTTGGAAACTCACTTCACCAAACTCTTACAAAAACAGTAAAACTCCACCTAAGATAAAAATAAGAGCTAAACTTGCAAACTCTAAATATTTTTTCAGTCTATCACTGGATGCAAGTGCTTTTTCACGTACGAACGTACTCAAAAGTGCTGAGACAAAGATAACACTGCTCATTCCAAGACTCATAACCAAAGCGGAGATAAACCCTGCGTAATAAAGTCCTGTAGAGATTGCAAAGATAAAAAGTGTAGTGGTTCCCGGACATGGAATGATACCTGCCGAGATGATAAGTGCAATATCTGTGGAGTTCTTATCCACTTTGCACGATCCACAGCCACAAGTTGATACATGAATAGGTGAAGTGCCAAATGAAAATTGCGGAGCTCTATCTTTTTGCGACATCTGTTTATAAAGCCGATATTTTTTATAGAGTAAGTACACAGCGATAGAGATCATAATAAGTGCTGCTATTTTTGTAGTGTAAAAAACAGTGTCATCTAAAAACTGTGCCAAGAGTGTGTTCACAAGATAATAAATCACGACGGTTAAAATAAAAGCTGAGAATGTATGCACCACACCTATGGCAAGCGAGATGAAAAAAGCTTTTGCATACGATCTTTCGTTAGAGAGAAAATAGCTTGCCACAAGCGTCTTTCCATGCCCTGGCCCCATAGCATGAACCACTCCGTAGAGATAGGCAAAAAAGAGTAAAAAAAGATAGGTCATCGGGTTTTTTTCATCTTTTATGGATGCAAAAAGAGATTTGATTTTCTCCATGCTTTCTTTTAAAAAACTCTCTTGAAGCCCTTCTTCAATTACTTCAACTTCTTTAACTTGTGGACTTTGTGTGTTCTTCATTATCTCTGGTTCTGAACTTTGTTCGACTTTAACCACAGCTTGCGGTTCTGTCACTTCACCTTTAAGAGATTTCTCATTAAATAGCACTGAGGCGGTGAAGAGATAAAGATTTTTTGTATGTGCAAAATCATTCTCATTTACACTAAGCTCTGTCATTATAAAAGCGAAGTAAGATTCATCATCTTCAAACGCTATAGATAAACTAGAGTTCTCAAACAACTCTCTTTGAACTCTTGCATCGTAAGAAAAAATCAAAAAACCATCCACTGTATCGATGGTGAAGTTCTCATATCTTGGCTCTAAAACAAGAGACTCTGAGAGAGTATCATCCGCATATCCAATAGAGCTTACCATACTTTTTGGTATGAGGTACTCAAGCATCGCTTCAAGTATCTTGTTTAGTTCCTCTTTATCAAGTTGCTGATTTCTATTTTTGTCATATTGCTGAACCATCTCATTTGTATAGGTGTCTGAAAAGTTCCATATAAAGTGAATGTTTTTGAGTTTATTTTCTTCTATATGCAGTTTGCTCTCCACTTCAACAGACGGAGTCATTAACATACAAGTGGCACAGCCAAAAGCAAGATTAAATAAAAATGCCACTAATAAAAAAGATTTTATCATTTACAACTCTCTCTTATAAAAAAGCAAAAACCAAGTCTGGGAAAAGCACAACAAGTCCAAGAGCTAGAAGCTGTAAAAATATAAAAGGGATTATCCCTTTATAGATTTCGAGGGTTTTAATCGTATCTCCGGCAGCACCTTTGAGAAAAAAGAGTGAGAGTCCAAAAGGCGGGGTTAAAAAAGAAGCTTGGAGATTAAGCGCTATAAGCACCGCAAACCATATCGGGTCTATGCCAAAAGCAGCCATTACCGGCACTAAGATTGGCACGATGATAAATGATATCTCTATAAAATCTATAAAAAAACCAAGTATAAATATACTCAACATCGCCACACCGATAAAGACCCAAACATTGGCAATGTCATGCGCAAAAAACTCTAAAATCAAATCTGAACCGCCAAGCTCATTAAAAACAAGTGAAAATGCAGTCGCACCGATGAGAATCATAAAAATCATCCCGCTTAACTTCACCGTCTCTAAACTTGCATACTTCACCATTGAAAACGAAAGCGAATTATTTAGCACTGAGAGCACTAGGGCACCAACAACTCCAAATGCAGCAGATTCTGTAGGCGATGCAATCCCTGCGAATATACTCCCTAAAACCGCCACCATCAAAAGCAATGGCGGAACTATTGAGAGTATAATCTCTTTGGCACTCACATCTTTAACATCTTTAGATATAGGTGCAACTTCTGGCTTTAGATATGAAATAACTAAAATATATGCCAAGTAAAGTCCCACCAAAACAAGACCAGGTAAAACAGCACCTTTAAATAAATCTCCAACACTCACACTCATCACATCGCCTAAAATGATTAAGATGATTGATGGAGGAATAATCTGACCAAGAGTTCCGCTCGCTGCCACAGTTCCCGATGCTAAACCTTTGTCATATCCAGCTTTGAGCATAAGAGGAAGTGCTATGACACTCATCATAACAACAGAAGCCGAGACTATCCCGGTAGAAGCCGCAAGCATAGCACCCACAAGCACCACACTCACTGCCAAACCGCCACGAACATCACGAAACAAAGCACTCATTGAAACTAAAAGTCTCTCTGCCATTTTCGACTTTTCTAAGACTAAACCCATTGCAATAAAAAGAGGAACAGCCATAAGTGTGGTGTTAGACATGATACCGAATATTCTAAAAGGGAGCACTTCAAAAACTTCAAATCCAAGTTCAGGAATCAAAAAAGCAAAAACAATAGAAACAGTTCCAAATACAAAAGCAACAGGAATTCCAATCAAAAGAAGGATAAGCACAACTAAAAACATAAACAAAGCAATCATAAGGACTTCCAAATGGTGAAATTAGTTTTTGCATCACTCAAAGCCTGAAGCGATAAAAACATAAAAGACAAAGGTAAAAGAGACTTCACCAAAAAGCGATACTCTAAACCACCTGGATTTGAAGATGCTTCATTTTGAGTGAAACTCATTGCAACAAAATCAAGACCTATGTATATAATCAAAAAAGAAAAAGGAAGTATAAAAAAAAGTGACGAAATGATATTTAAAAGTGCTTTTGTTTTCTCGCTATAAGAAGTATAAAATATATCCACTCTCACATGCGCATTTTCTCTTAAAGTGTATGCTATTCCAAAAAGGATTATCACATCAAAAAGATGCCACTCCAACTCTTGTAAAGCAATAGAACCACCCGAAAAAAGATAACGCACAGTTGCATCATAGACTACTAAAAGAACTAATACAGCCACTATAAAAGCGGTGAAGTGACCTAGGTGTTTTATTGTTTTATCTATCATTTATTGTGTCCTGCACTAATGTGTTTCATAAGTGTTATATAAATTTTTTATTGAACTAAAAACATTGTTTTACAATACTATTGCCCAAGCTATCTTTGTTTATGATTATTTTGATAATTGACTTACTTCTTTAAAACCTTTTTTTATTTTACTTAAACAAATTATAATTATAAATTAATTTGATATTGAATACGTTTATTTTTAATAATATTGTTAAGCTCTTCGATGCTAAGTAGCACAAATGAAGGTGCTTTTTCATTTAGAGTTACAAAACAAAATAAAAATTTATTTTCAAGTATTTTTCCAAAATTAAATTCGTTTTCAGTTGCACCAAAAAAAAATCCTTTAGGATTTTCTGGTAAATATTTTTTTGTAGTTTTTAATTCTACAAATATTATATCTTCTAAGTAAGTTTTTAAAAAATTTGAATTAATTGTTTTTCCCACCATATCAGGAATATAAATTAAATCAAAAGATTGCAAGTATCTTCTTTCTATCTTCAACAAATCAAGTAATTCTTTTTTTGCTTCTAAATCAATTTTAAAAAATCCCGTATGATTATCCAAAAGAAAGAGAACACCCTCTTTTTCTGTAGTATTATTTGATAATGTCAGGGTGAATGAATGTTTTCTTGACATTATTTTTGAGTTTTAATTTGGTATTCTTCAAAAGAATTTGCTGTTTTAAAATCAAGTAACTCTGAAAGATTTAATTCAAATACTTTAGAAAAAACAGCCATATTTGAAAGAGAAATATTACGTTCACCCCTTTCAATCATTCCAATATATGTTCTATGAAAACCGGTTAATAAAGATAATTTTTCTTGACTAATACCTTTCGCTTCTCTTAGCTCTCTAATTTTTAAACCAAACTGTATAATCAAGTGCTTATTTATCATTTTATATGATATACATATTGTATGTTTTTATCAACATACAATATGTATCAAGTAACTTTAGTTAGAGAAAATAAGGATAACAAGAATTGAAAATAGTTTACAGCTGTGAAGTGTAATAAATTCTAAGTCAAAATTTCTATCTCTTCTTTGTTTAAATTAACAAAAGAAACCAATATATCAATCAACTCTTCTTTTGTGTATTTATTTATATCATCAAGTTCAATAAATCCACCGTCATAAGCTCTATATTCTGTATATTCCAGTTCCATGTTAGAGTTAATAAAGCCAACAACTGCAGTATCTGCTGTAGTAATCATTATATTTTCCAAGGTATTGCTCCAGTCATTGCTATTTTTTTATTCATTAATCTTCAAAAAATTGTTTATTTCATCTTTATCAAAATGACTCGGTACAAAGTCTTCATAATAGTTTTCTCCATCTTCACCTAAGAGATATTGGTTTTGAAAAGTTGGATTTTCTATCGCTTGGACTATTTCATTGTAGCTATAAATTCCTCCACAATCTTCTATTGGTCCTTCTCTTTTTCCACCTGTACAAATAGGATAACTTATATTTAAATCATCTTCTAAAGTTTTTTCCAAAACTATCTCATGCTTCCAATTATCACCAAAGTCATAAATATATATTATTTTGTCCTTTACATCCACGAGTTCCATTTTAATACCGTATTCATCAGCCGGCACTTCTCTCTCCCCATAGAACATACTTTCTTCTAAAAAATATCTACTTGCATAACTGTACCTTTCACCCATAAATATATACAGATGATCATTTTTCCAATTAAATATATCTTGAATAATACTATGTAACTCTTCAAAGTTTATACTTGAGTGAACCAAAACTCTTCTCCAAATAGGTGGTTTAGCACCTTTTATAGATATTTTCAGTTGATATACGGTTTGTTTTGGAGGCTCATTTATTGCTAAAGAATAAGAAATTTTTTTTCTATACTCTTCATACTCTTCTTGTATTGTATTTTGAATATTTTCACCCATCTCCACATGAGGTGAAGATGCAACACCATCTGTAATAATTCTTCCCTTATAGCTAAAAAACATGGTTTCTAATAAAGTAGCTTTAGGAAAAACCTTTGAGTAATCAAAAAATGTTTTATGTACATAAAAACAGCTTTTATCTTCAGGGTTGTAAAAAATTGCATTTCCACTGCCAAACATCTCAAAAGAGAAAACATCAATATTTTTATATGTATCTCTAACTTCATACAAAATATTTATATTTTTCAGACTTACACGATTGTCGTCTATGAAATGTTCTATTAATGTAAAAAAATATTCAGCTAAAAAACTTCTTATTATTAAATAGTAAGAATCATTCAGAGCAGCATCACTTAAAAAGTATTCCCCTTTTGAACTTTTATCATAGATTTTTATAGGTTTTCCACCAGACACACCCGCATAAACCTTACTAACAAAGTTTAAAAATCTTGACCAAATTGCATAAAACTTATGTAATTCATCTTTGCTGAGTGCCCCCATAATATCTTCAGGTTCTTCAAACTTTATCATACTTAGAGGTTTTGGCGTATTTTCACTTAAACAGCATTTTTTATATTTTCTACCGCTGCCACATGGACAGGGGTCATTTCTTCCCACATTGTAAGCTATAGAATTTGCAGGCTTTTGCACGCTGCTATTGTTTTGTAAAGAGTTTTGAGTATTCACTTTTCTCACAGTATTCATAGCCATACAAAACACAAAAATGGATGAGGCAATTTCTAGTGTTTGCTCATACTCTAAATTGTCTTTTTTCAATGTCCTTAAAAACTCAATTACCCCAATAAAGAGCAATGCAATATCTTTACTAGAAAACACTTTAGTCAAGGTTTTAAGAGTATGCTCGCCATCCACAACATCAAGAATAGAATACTCATCTAAAACAACATCCACCACTCTTTGAGTGAACTCTTCAACCTTATTTTGAAAATCTTCTTTTTTAATGATTGAAAAGAGATTTTTTGTAAACATCATTAACTTTTTATGAAAGACAGCATCATCTTCAATACCGTCAATAGACTCAAATTCTTCTATAAGTGAATTATGAAACTCAAAGTAATCAGTTAAAAAACTTTGAATATCTTGAGTTGCGGCGAAGTTTATAGTTAGTGATATTCTTTGCATCAAATTATTATGATTTGCATTTTCTTTCATTGTAATAAGCTTAATGATTATTTCGCTTATTTCATCAAAAGTATTAAGTTGTTTATTTGTCGTTTTTTGTATGAATTTATCAAACTTCTGTATGAATTTTATATTCATATATTCATCCTTGATTATACATCGATATTAAATAAAATTCGGAGCATCATTTGCAAAAAGTATGATGTCTCCGGCCTTGGTCTGACTTCCTAAAACTTCTGTGAGAACAGCTTTGTTTGCGAGCATAATTTTATTGTGCACTTTTAAATTTTTTTCAAACAGCGGAGCATTCAGTGCGCCCGTCACAATCACTATGTCAAAGACTTCGTTGATTGCATTTATAAGTTTTAAGTTTAATTCATCTGTGCTTTCCACTAAACCCGGAGTGACAATGACTTTTCTTCCCTCATGCAAAGAACACAAGCGAATCCCTTCAAGCATTCCGTCTATGTTGCCATTGTAACCGTCATCAAGTATGATTTTTCCGCCGGCTTTTATCATTTGAAGTCTATGTTCGACCGGTTCAAGCTCTGAAACTGCTTTAACTATCTCTTCGTTACTCATACCAAAATGTTTAGCAATTTTTACAGCAACAGCAATGTTCATAGTTTGAAACTCGCCTAAAATATCTGTATGAAACTTTAATACTTCACCATTTATATCTAAATCAAAGTCTATTCCATCAAGTGTTGCATTAACATTTAAAACATCATCTCCAAAAAACGTGACTTTATCATGAGGTTCATCAGTCACTGAAGTATGAATAAAAGCACGTTCAAGTCGCGGAGACTGCATTATCTCCAATTTTGTCGCAATAATGTTTTTTAAAGATTTGAAGTATTCAATATGCGCCGCGCCGACTTTACCGACAACTACAGTCTGAGGCTCAACAAATGTGGTGATATCATAAATATCCCCTCTTTCTCTCGCCCCTGCTTCACAAACATAAATCTCTGTATCTTCTGGTAAGGCATTATTGACATCACCCATAATCCCACCAAGAGTGTTAACACTTCTTGGCGTTGCATAGACTTTGAATTTCTTACTCAAAATCTGTGCTACAAAGTTTTTGATACTTGTTTTTCCATAGCTACCTGTAATAGCTATAATTTGTAAATCTTTCATATCTGAGAGCTTTTTTCTTGCCTCTTTTTTGTATGTTAAAAAAAGAAACTTTTCCATCATCACACTGCCGATATAAGCAAGTGCCAAAGGCATAAAAACACCATATGTCTCACATGCATCCTTTAAGGTGCAAAGAACATCTTGAAATAGAGTTAAAGAGATAAGTAAGATTAAAAATCTTTTTACACGCCAAGTGAGTACGAGTTTTTTATCTAGTCTTTTATACCAAAGAAGCATAGATGGGATCACAGCAAAATAAAAAAATATTACAAAAAAATGACCTGTGGTGTGGTACGCGACAAAAGGAATTAGAAAGTAAAAAACATGCCAAAAAGGTTTATGATGTTTTAAAATCACACGTGATATTTTATAATCATACCACTGAAGGTTTGTAATGAGATACCAACCAAGCAGGGTTACAAAAAGCACATTAGTAACAAATGCTATTAAAAGTTCATATTCTTGCACTACTCATCACCTAAAGTACTTAAAAAAGTGTTTTCAATTTTTTCTGATATATCTTGTGCATTTTTTAAAAAGAAATAATGATCTCCATCATACACTTCAAAATGAGAATCTTTTATAAGTGAGTGCATTTGTCTCCCTGCAAACAAAGGTGTAGCCGTATCTTCTTTGCCCCAACATATCAGTGCTTTTGCATTATATGCCTTGAATTTCTCAGAAAAATCTTCATCTACAACATTTTTAAATGTTTGATACATAGGCTCACTAAGGGTTTTAGCATCCTGTGCAACAAAAAAAGAACGTAATTTAGCCAAGCCAAATATTTTAAGTGTCTTGAAGATTGCAATCTTGAGTTTAATTTTTAAAGGTTTGTTGATATATATTCCGGCACTGCTCAACAGAACTAAAACTTTTGGTTCAAGTAAAAGTGCTACTTTACCACCAAATGAATGTCCAACAATTACATCCTTAGAAGCATTTATAAGTACCATAAACATCTCTACAATTCTTGTAATATCAGCGGTAGTGAGAGCCTTACAACAAGTGCTTTTTCCAAATCCAGGTAGATCTATATAAATATGACGAAATCCTTTCATATATGGAGAAAATGATTGTTTCATGAGATTTTTATTTGATCCCCAACCATGAAGAATGATTAAATCCACTTTTGCATCTGGATTAACAATCTCATAACTTATTCCAAAAGTGCTTTGTTTATACTGTAGTGATTTTATAGCCATTATTTACCTTTTGCTGATGAAATAGAGTGAATATAATCATAATTCACTGAAGCACGTTTATTATGAGGAAGCGATGAAGCAAGCGCTTCCAATCCACCTGCAAAATCTTCAAAAAGATAATTTGCCATAGAACCGGGTATTGGGTTTATTTCATTTAAAAGGACTTCACCCTTCACCACAAAAAAATCACATCGAATTAATGCACCTTCAAACATATTTTTATACACTTTATCAAAACTTGCTCTTAGTTTTGATTCAAGTTCAGCACTTATATCAGCTTTTAAAACCTGTTCACTTCGTGAAAAATCCATATATTTTTTCTCAAAATCTAAGAATTCTTCTTTTTGTGGTTCTTCGACAATTGAATACACCATTTTTCCATTTGCCATGTATCCAGCAAGGTTGTATTCTTTTACCCCTTTTATAAAAGGCTCTATTAAAATAGACTTGTCATATTCATAAGCTACATCTAAAGCATAATCTAACTCACTTTCATCTTTGACTATACTTACACCGATAGAGCTACCTAAACTTGCAGGTTTAACAATCACAGGATACTCAAGAGTAATATTTTTGTGCTCATGTAAACTCAGCATTTCATACGCAACACTTTTCATACCTTTTGCTTCACAAAGCCATTTTGTGTATCGTTTATCATACGAAAAAACACTTGCATTGACACGTGGTCCAATATATCTGATAGAAAAGAAGTCTAAGAGTGCAGCGACTGTTCCATCTTCACCATCAGCACCATGAATAAGATTTAAAACAGTATTTTTATGTTCTATAGTAGAAAACATTTTCTTTTCTAAAAATGCACCATTTACTAAACTAAGTTTAGGCATTTTTTTATGCTCAGCTTTTGAGAAAGTGATAGCTTTCATTTTTTGAGCTGGTATTAAGTAAAATGAGTGATCTTGATCACAAAAGATAAAACTTAAATCAAAACTGCTAAGTTTCTCCTTGAGAGTAATAGCACTTACAATGCTAATCTCGTGTTCAAAACTCGCACCGCCAAATAAAATAGTTAATTTCAATATACTTCCTTGTTTAAATTGTTTGTAGTAATCGTAAAGCTTCTTTGACTA
>JACNLH010000148.1:0-3418 GCA_014381585.1 Candidatus Sulfurimonas ponti | reverse complement strand
GAGCAAATAGCCATCGCAACTTTTGGACCAACTCCATTGATTTTGATAAGTCTTGCAAACATTTTCTTTTCACTCATCTCTAAAAAACCAAACAGAAGTTGTGCATCTTCTCTGATAATCTGCGTGGTGAAAAGACTAACTTCATCATTTCCTATCGCTGAGAATGTTTGCAATGAAATAAACACCTCATACGTTATCCCTTGGACATTCACATGAACAAAGTTTGGTTCTTTGTACTCAATAGTACCTTTTAATCCTACTATCATATTATATGTTTTCTCATTCGTCTAAAGCCTGTATTTCAAATTCGCCATCATCCACTTCAACCACTCCAAAAATCTTTGCCGAAGATCCTTCTTTTGGTTTAAAAACAAGGTCTATAGGTGGTTCAAGCATCTTAAAGATAATTTCATTATATCCTTTCCAACTATCTCTATTTATAATACGTGCATCTGTAATATCATCTTGAAAAACAGAAGTTTTACTTTTAGCGATTTCTAACTCATTCTTTTTAAATGAAAGAGTATCCTCAAGAGCTTTTAAATGCTCTTGAATTTTTTGAAATTGCTTGTATTTTTTCACAAAACTATCAGGCATTTTAATACCATTTTTCTTATAATGAACAAGTCTTTTTTTCACATCATTAAAAGAAGTCATACCACCTTGAACTAAGTCTTTATATTTTTGCACATCTTTTTTAAGGTCTCTTATCTCAAATTCAAATTTTTCAATTGCTTCTGTATTTTGATGTAAATCTTGTTTTACTGATCTTTTTAACAATGGGTCTATAATAAAAGTATTTTCACTTCCTCGAAGTTTTTGAATCTCAATCAATTTTGAAGCTGTAGCTTTTACATGAGAAGCACATATCTCAATATTTATTTCTATAGCTCTAATTTCACCGCCAAGAGCTTGAGAGATCTCAACAACATCCCCATCAACTACCCCATGTTCTAAACGTGTTATATGAATATTTTTCCCATACGCAGTACCTTTATGAACATTGATGCTTAGCTTATCTGCTCTAACCTCGGCAGTTTTATGTGTTTGACCACTGATAGTCGCTCTTAGAGCTCTTAGTTTTGCATTGGAGCCTACGTTACCTTCAATATCTATCTCGCTAACTTCAACTTCCATCCCCATACCAATGGCATCTTTATCAAAATTTGCTTCTTTAACACTAATCTTTACATCAGAATCTAGACCTGAAACAATATTTCCTGTTTTCTTAAAACTAATTTCGTCCATAGCCACATCAGTTTTAATTGCATACACGTTATTTTCAAATGAAATATATCCATTTTTATTTGCAATATAGCAAATACTTTTTGGAGTATCCTCTTCTCTGATTGTTTCATCCACTGTGAAGCTAGGCGAGGAATCTTCTTCTATCTCTTTTGGTGCCATAAATTCACCACGACAATTTCTTCCGGCTTTACCTAGTTGGGCTTTTACATATTCTATAAGAATTTCATCTTTTTTAACCGCTTTGATAAATCCACGGGATGCATAATTAACTTTATGGTGTTCATCTATTTTTTCCTCTTTATTGTAATGAAGAATAAGTTTATCATTAAGCGTTAAGGTAGGTTCATAAGATTCTGCTATTAAAATAGTTTCATTTTTTGCATATGTAACTTTTTCTTGTACTCTAATGTGCGCACAAATTTTAGAAATAACCTCATCCATCATCTCATCAAATATATAAATCAAAATTCCTGCACGAACTTTTTGCTTATTTATAAGTATTTGGAGTTCTTTTTCTAGCCTAGAGCTATAACTAATCTCAGAACCTTCTTTAATCCTGAGGTAGACTTTACACTTTGTTGCATTTGCTCCAATAGCTAGATGAAAATCTTTATATGGAACATCTTCTTTTTTACTAAAGAATTCAACTTCATACATTTGTTTGATTTGAAAATGTGGATTAAGTAAAGCACTTGCATCATCGAGTTCGTATAACTCATCTTGAGAGATCTCTTCCCATTCTGTTTCTTTTGTGCCATCAGACATACGTGTGTATGTTTGTACCTCTAAAATATTAAAATCAATTGTATTCACTTTAACATCGTACGATTTAGCTAATGCAAGTAATTCTTTAGCAACATTTTGTACACGCAAAACGGTTGGACGAATCTTTTTAGATGCTGTAGAGTCTTTCTCGCTTGATCCAAATAATGCCATATTATATTCACCAAATTAATATTTAAATTTTTAAAGTCTACATTTTAACTAAACTTTTGTTAAAATTTTGTAAAAATAATCTTGATTACTTAAAGAAGCCCATGTTTAAAGCAATATTTACCAACAGTTTTGGAATTTTAATATCGCGCATATTAGGATTTATCAGAGACCTTTTCACAGCATCTGTACTGGGTGCAAACATCTATAGCGATATATTTTTCATAGCTTTTAAACTCCCAAATCTTTTTCGTAGAATCTTCGCCGAGGGTGCTTTCACACAAGTGTTTATTCCTGCTTTTGCAAAAACAAAGCATAAAGGCGTATTTTCAGCAAATATCTTTATAGTCTTTTTATCTATAATCTTTTTTCTCACTCTTCTTGTGAACCTGCTTCCATCTCTTGCAACACAGGCCATAGCAGTGGGTTTTGATAAACAAACGATAGAATTGGCAGCACCCTTTGTGGCAATAAACTTTTGGTATCTTCCTCTGGTTTTTGCCATGACATTTTTAAGCACGATGCTTCAGTATAAGCATCATTTTGCAACAAGTGCTTTTTCCACTGCCCTGCTCAATATATCTCTCATATCAGCCTTATACTTTTCGCAAGATAAGTCACAAGGTGAAATAGTCTACTACCTTTCTTGGGGTGTTGTCATTGGCGGGATCATGCAACTGGGTGTTCACATCATCGCCATATATAAAATGGGTCTTTCACCGATTTTACTTGGTGGATTTAAATATCTGCGGGTGAAATCAAAAATCATAAAAAAAGACACAAGAAACTTCACCAAACAGTTTTTTCCTGCGATGTGGGGAAATTCAACTGCACAGGTGAGTGCATTTTTAGACACCTTTTTAGCCTCATTTTTAGTAACAGGTTCTATCTCCTACCTTTACTATGCAAACCGTATATTTCAACTCCCTCTTGCACTTTTTGCAATCGCAACCGCAGTGGCTCTTTTTCCAAGAGTTGCACGCTATATAAAAAACAAGGATGAGACTCAAGCAAAGGCATTCATGTCAAAGGCCTTTTGGTTTTTAGCCTTTTTACTTACTGCAAGTACAATAGGAGGAATCATACTCGCACAAGAGATTACATGGCTTTTATTTGAACGTGGGGCATTCACGAGCGATGATACATCAAACACTACAGCAGTGTTGCAAATGTATATGCTCGGACTTTTACCTTTTGGTTTACAAAAACTTTTTGTCTTGTGGCTCTATGCAAAAGA
>JACNLH010000060.1 GCA_014381585.1 Candidatus Sulfurimonas ponti | reverse complement strand
TTCTTTCTGATGTTGAAATGCCGCGAATGGATGGGTTTCATTTTGCTGCAAATGTTAAAGAAGATGGAAGATTTAAAAATATTCCAATTATTTTCAATTCATCAATCAGTGATCATTTTTCTGAGATTAGAGGTAAGCAAGCCGGGGCTGAAGCGTATTTGGTTAAATTTCAAGCAGGCCCGTTTTATGATGAAGTGTCACGAGTTGTTCGTGCACATATGAATTAGGAGTATAAATATGGATGAATTTCAAGAGATACTGCAGGACTTTTTAGTTGAGTCCTTTGAGCTTGTTGAACAATTAGATTCGGATTTAGTTGAATTAGAAGCCAGACCGGAAGACTTAGAGCTTTTAAATGGAATATTTCGTGTTGCACACACTGTTAAGGGTGCTTCATCATTCTTAAATTTTGATGTTTTAACACACCTGACACATCACATGGAAGATGTTCTAAATAAAGCAAGACATGGCGAACTGATCATCACTCCGGATATTATGGATGTGGTTTTAGAGTCAATAGATCTAATGAAAGCACTTTTACACACTATCCGAGATACAAGTTCTGATGCAGGTATTGATGTTTCCGAGTGTGTGGCAAGACTTGATAAAGTATCTGGCGGTGATGGCGATGTGCCTGTTGTTGAATCATCCACTCCTATTGTTGAAGAGCTTGTTGAAGCTCCCCAAGAAGAAGAGGAGGAGCTGGATTATGATAGCATGGATGCAGATGAGATAGAAGCTGAGATTGAAAGACTTTTAAGCCAGCGTCAAGATGAAGATAAGGCTAAGCGTGCTGCTAAGATTGCAGCAGGAGAGAGTGTGCCCGAGCTTCCTCCATCGCCAGAGGATGAATCAGTGGAGGAGGCTCCCGCCCCTGAGCCAACACCTCCACCAGCGCCTATGGCTGTTTCAGAACCTTCTGTGGCAACTCCTAATGCAGAAGAATTAAGGGCTGCTGCAGCTCCAGCTAAACGTGCTCCTGCGGCGGTGGAACAAACTATCCGCGTAGATGTGAAAAGACTGGATCACTTAATGAATCTTATCGGCGAACTTGTTCTTGCTAAAAATAGACTTATTAAAATCAATGATGATGTTGAAGAGCGTTATGAAGGCGAAGAATTCTTAGAAGAGTTGAATCAGGTTGTTTCTATTGTTTCTCTTGTTACAACAGATCTGCAAATTGCAGTTATGAAGACAAGAATGCTTCCAATTGGAAAAGTGTTTAATAAGTTCCCTCGTATGATTCGTGATTTAACCCGTGAACTTAATAAAAAAATGGAACTTGAAATTTCCGGTGAAGAAACAGAACTCGATAAATCAATCGTAGAAGAGATCGGGGATCCTCTTGTTCATATTATCCGTAACTCATGTGACCATGGTGTTGAAATGCCGAATGTTCGTTTAGCTGCGGGAAAACCTGAATCAGGGACTATTAAGCTAAAAGCATATAATGAAGGGAATGCAATTGTTATCCAGATAGATGATGATGGTAAAGGCCTTGATATTGATATGCTTAAAAACAAGTCTCTTGAAAAAAGCATCATAACAGAAAAAGAAGCTGATGCCATGAGCGATAAAGAAGCCTTCGCTCTTATCTTCAAACCGGGATTCTCAACAGCGGCACAAGTAACCAACGTGTCCGGACGCGGTGTGGGTATGGATGTTGTAAAGACAAATATCGAAAAATTAAACGGTATTATTGATATTGACAGTGAACTTGGTCAAGGCACATCTATTAAATTAAAGATTCCTTTAACTCTTGCAATTATTCAAGCTCTTTTAGTCGGTGTTCAAGAAGAATACTACGCGATTCCGCTTGCTTCGGTTTTAGAGACTGTTAGAATATCTCAGGATGAAATTTATACAGTTGAGAGCCGTTCAGTTATGAGACTGCGTGATGAAGTTTTATCTCTTGTGCATATAGGTGATATTTTTGAGGTGGATAGAATCCTTGATGCCGGTGAACATGCTTATGTTGTTGTTCTTGGTTTGGGTGCACAAAAACTTGGTCTTATTGTAGACTCCTTGGTGGGTCAAGAAGAGATAGTTATCAAATCTATGGGAGATTACCTTCAAGGCATTGATGGAATTGCCGGCGCCACTATCCGTGGGGATGGCGGTGTCACTCTTATTGTTGATGTTGTTGCTCTTATGCAAATGGCAAAAAGCGTAAAAGCCTCTCTGCCTGCTGCCAGTGCTTCATCTGCACAGATCAGTTTAGAAAAAACAAAAGCAAGTGATTATAAAGTTATGATTGTTGATGACTCTAAAACAGACAGAATGATCATGAGAAAAGCACTTGAACCAATAGGGATTTCTTTGATTGAAGCGAGTGACGGTCAAGAAGCACTCAATATTTTAAAATCCGGTGAACATTGTTTTGATGCAATGCTCGTGGATATTGAGATGCCAAGAATGGATGGTTATTCTCTTGCAACTGAGATTAAAAAATATAATAAATATAAAAATCTGCCATTAATTGCAGTCACATCCCGCACCGGTAAATCAGATAGGATGCGCGGTGTTGAATCTGGTATGGTTGAGTATATTACAAAACCGTATTCAGCAGATTATTTAGCCAGCGTTGTTCAAAGAAATGTTAACTTTAAATCGGAGTTTTTATAATGAGTGATAAATTAAAACAAATTATTGACAAGCAAAACCAACAACAAGGCACAGGTCTGGATCAATCAGATGATATTGTTCAGTTAGTCGGATTTATCATAGGTGAAGAAGAATATGCTGTGCCTATTTTAACGATTCAAGAGATTATCAAACCTATAGCATGGACAAGAGTGCCGCAGACTCCAAAGTATGTTATTGGAGTGTTTAACCTTCGTGGTTCTGTCATACCTCTAATAGATCTTCGCACTAAGTTTGGAT
>JACNLH010000055.1 GCA_014381585.1 Candidatus Sulfurimonas ponti | reverse complement strand
GTTTAAAGGGGGGATTGTATATAAAATAAATAAATCTGGAATGAATAATTTATTTTATAATACAATTTAAGTAATTTTCAATACTGATTTGATAATTTTTAAGTGTAAAATAATAAATATCTGAAGTTTTGTATAAAAATATCACTTTTCTTAATTTTTGTTTATGTATTAACTGTCTATTGATTCTATAAAATTATAATACTGCTATGAAATTTAAAAGTTTTTTAGTTTTTCTTCTCCTGTCATTCTTTTTTCTCGGAACTCAAAGCAGTGCTTTTGGAGCATCAGATACAAGTGTTGTCGGCTTTGATATAACTATAGAGGTCTCTGAACAAGTTGAAGAGACTGAAGATAAACGAAATTTCTTTTCGTTTGCTGAGGGGTCATATATTACATTTAATTCATGTGCCATTAGCTATGATTCATTCCTCTCATCATGCAATTACTTTATTGATATTTACAAACCTCCAACTTCTTCTTAATTTTTTTACGCTCTATGCGTATAAAAAAAGTCATTTGATTGTAAACAAAATAAGAATACCTGTATATATTTTGCAGTGTGAAGCTATTTAAACTGCATTAAAAGAAACATATAATAAACCATAAATTGGAGAGTCAAAATGAAACTGCTTATTTTACTGTCATTTCTAATAAGTTTAGGAATGAGTGAAACGAAGAAAGAGGCTTGTATCAAAGATTTGAAAAATTTACAAGAACTAAAAGTAAAACTTCAAGAAGATAAACATAAGTATGAACAATCCACTTATGAGCATAATATTTACGCAGCTCAATTATATTTGAATTTTACAAAAAAGGATATCAGAGAGATTAAAAAGACAGTTGACAAAGCCCTCGTTAATTGTAAAGATAATATTAGTGAAAATGAGTTGTCAGTATTAAGAAGAAACAGTTTTTATGATGGAAAATTGTTGAAATAAGGAGTTGAAAATCTTTAGTGTGTTTAGATTTTCAACTCCTTATTCAATCTTTACTCCAAACCTTTATACATATATCTGCAAGATAATAAAAAACTCTAAATATTTTTACTAAATTCTCTTGCAATATATGAACTGACAAATCAACCCTACAAAACAATTTCCCTTTCTTATAAAATAAAATAAAAATTGAGGTTTATTATGAAAAGAGCTGTTTTACTTATGAATATGGGCGGACCGAACAACTTGGATGAAGTGGAAGTGTTTTTAGGCAATATGTTTAATGACAAACGTATTATCGGGGCCCCAAAACCTATCCGTTTTATGATTTCAAAACTTATAACTTGGAGACGCAAAGATGAAGCAAAGGCGAACTATGCACATCTTGGTGGTAAATCCCCCCTTGTCGGATATACGCAAGATTTAATAGACAAGCTTCAAACAAACATAAAAGATGCAAGTGTACACATGGTTATGCGTTACACCCCACCTTTTGCACAAGATGTTCTTGATAATTTAAGAGATGTGGATGAGTTTTATGCGATTCCCCTTTATCCGCATTATTCAGAGACTACAACTTTATCAAGTTATGATGACCTTTATGAGAGTTTTGATAAACTGCGTATCAGAGCGAGGGTTAAAACTATAGATGAGTATTATAATGACACTTATTATATAAACTCCATAGTTGAGAGAATCAAAGAGTCCTTAAACGGTGAAGATCCGGATGAGTATGAACTTGTATTTTCAGCACATGGTTTGCCAAAGAAGATTATTGAAAAAGGGGACTTGTATCAAAAGCATATTCGCCGCAATGTGTACCATGCAAGAAAGGCTTTGATGATGGCTGGAGTTCATTTTCATAACACCCATTTAGCGTATCAATCCCGTTTGGGACCATTAGAGTGGATAAGACCGTATTTGGATGATAAACTTAAAGCTTTAAAAAAGAAAAAAGTGATTATTTTCCCTATTGCCTTCACCCTTGACAACTCTGAGACTGAGTTTGAACTTGAGATTGAGTACAGAGAGATTGCCGAAGAGTTGGGATTTGAAGAGTACAGAGTTGCAAAAGCTCCAAATTCACATCCTGAGTTTGTTAAATGTATAACAAACATATATGAAAATTTAAAAGCCTCATAAGAGATACAATGAAAGATTATGCAATAGTGGGTTCTGGTGTCGGCGGCAGTTCTATCGCGGCACTTTTAAATGCAAAAGGCTTTGATGTGGCATTGTTTGAAAAAGAGCCGTATCTTGGAGGTTGCAGTTCGACCTTTATGCATAAAGGCTATAAATACAACACAGGTGCCACCACTCTTGCCGGATACGAAGAGGGTCATACGGTGAAAGAAGTGTTTGATGCAATAGGTGTGAAGCCAAATTTAATACAAACAGATCCATCTATTGTGATTATGCAAAATAACAAAACAACTCCGCGGTATAAAGATTTTGATGCATTTTTTGAGGCGGTGAACTTGAACTATCCGCATCAAAACAATGAAGAGTTTTGGAAACTTGTGTATGATATAAATAAAGATTTTTACACTATGAAAGATTACTATTATGCCAATGAAAACAGTTTTAAAAAAATAAAATCACTTTTTAGCTTTTTTCCTCTTTTCATGAAGTTTAGCAAATATCTTACAGTGAATGCTTTAAACTTCACCGAAAAATCACTGCCCGAGCTAGGTGAAGAATACTTGGATTTTTTACAAGCACAGATTTATATAGTTGCGCAAGCTCCAATGAAAGAGATAAACTTTTTAACCGCAGCCTTGTCACTTGGTTACACTTTTAACACAAACCACTATGTTGTCGGGGGATTTGAGACTCTGTTTAATGAGATGACAAAAGATATAAAAGATGTATATACAAAGGCAGAGATAGTGCAAATCGTGCAAAAAGAGACCCACTTTGAACTTCATACAAAAAATGAAATTTTTCAGGCAAAAAAAGTGATTTTAAATTCCACTGTGTATGACAGTGCAAAGCTTTTTACAAAAGACACAATAAAAAATTATTACAAAAAGTACGAAAAACTAAACAATTATCAGAGCTCTTTTATGCTGTATATGACTATAAAATCAGATAAAAAGTTCTTTCACCATTATCAACTTATACAAAATGCGCAACTAAAAAACACTCTTTCCAAAGCTGTATTTGTCTCTTTTTCCGATGTGAGTGATACACAAATCACAAAAGAGGGCCACTACAGTATAACAGCTTCTATCCATACAGATAGCAGGTTTTGGGAAGATACACAAAACTATAAAGATCAAAAAGAAGAACTCCAAAGCTTAGTGCAGGGTGTGATAATGCAGAGTCTGGGTATCAGTGAAGAAGAGATTGTCCAAAGTTTCAGTGCAACATCAAAAACTTTTGAGCATTATCTCAATCGCTCTCAGCTTGGCGGCAATGCCATGAGTATGAAAAACTTTCTTCCTTTTTTGCCGGGGAATGACACTCCCATAAAAAACCTGTATAATGTTGGAGACAGTGTCTATGCTGCTCAAGGTTGGCCGGGTGTGATGCTTGGTGTGAAAAATTTACAAAGGTTGCTTGGTGTATAACATAGCTTTGGAGATTCGGTCAAAAGACTGGTTTTATATACTCATCATCGGTATATTTTTTGGGATGTTTTTCTCTTGGCTTGGGTATATCCTTTTAGAATTCCCTTGGTTTGACGGTGCTGTTTTTGGAATGCTGCTTGGCTTTAGCATCACGCTTTTTTCTCTTGTGTTCATCTCTTATATGAATAAAAATATTTTACCTAAACTGCCCGAGGTTTACTGGTTGCCTTTGTCTATACTTTTTTCATTTTTATCAGGTTTTCTTGGAACGTATCTGGGGATATTTGAAGCCAAACTCTTAGGACTTGAGCTTATCCCTGCATTTGAGAACAACATAGTTTTAATCTCTGTCATCATCGGAGTTCTCACCTACATAGTGGGTGCCTTGCTTTATAGATTTGTAAAGATGCGCAATCAAAAAGATTTTATAGACAAGGAATATATACAAAGCCGTTTACGCTCACTTGAGACACAACTCAATCCGCACTTTTTGTTTAATGCACTCAACTCCATCGCTGAGCTTATTCACCAAGATAAAGACAAAGCGGAGATGGCGATTTTAAAGGTCTCTTCATTTTTGAGAAACACTATGAATGAGCAGGCACTTCTTTGTCTTAAAGATGAGATTAAAAATGTAAAAGAGTATATAGAACTTGAAAATATACGCTTTTCAGACAAAATTCGTTTACATATTTCAGGTGAAGTCCCATCTTGGTGCTTACCGAAGTTTTCCATTCAGCTTCTGGTTGAAAATGCGATAAAGCATGGTTATAATCCTCAAAATGAGTCTTTGAACTTATATCTTTCTTTTGATTATAATACAAACATAGTTGTTCTGAGGAATGATGGTATGAGCATGAAATCTAAAAAATTCGGCATAGGTTTAAACAACCTCAATCAAAGAGTGGAACTTCTATGCCATGGAAAAATAAAAATAACAGATATGGAAAAACCGACCTTTCATATCCACATAGGAAAATGTGATGAAAATACTGATTGTTGATGATGAAGAACTCGCACGTGCAAGACTCTTAAGAATACTAAACACGCTTGAATACAATGACGTAACACAAGCTTCAAATGCTAATGAAGCTATAGAAGCGATAAAAGAAGATACATATGACCTTGTGTTTTTAGATATAAATATGCCTCAGACAAGCGGTTTGGAACTTGGATATGAGCTTAAGTACATGGATGAATCTATAGCTATAATATTTCAAACTGCCTATGAAGAACACGCCTTAAAGGCTTTTGATATCGGAGCAGTCGGCTATCTGGTGAAGCCTTATTCTTTAGAGCAGGTGAAGCAGTCTATTGAGAGGGTGAAACTTGTCAAAGAAGAAAAAGGGGAGTTTAGAATCCTCTCAAAAACCGGAGAGAGTTATTTACTCTTAAAGCCAGAAGAGATTTACTATATAAAGGCAGACCTCTCTGAAGTGATGATTCGAAGTGCAAAAGGTTTTTCATACTATGCACAAAAAATATCTGACTTGGAGAAAAAACTTAAAGCACATAAGTTTGTAAGAGTTCACCGTTCGTACTTGGTGAATATAGACGAGATAAAAGAGATGGAGACAATAGAGCAGAGCAAATTACGATTTAGCTTTAAAAACTGCTCTGACAATGTCGAATCAAGTAAAGACGGGGCAAAAGATTTCAGGGATAAATTTTCAAGCTATAAGTAGACCCAAAGAAACTTATTATCATATTGACTCAATTTCTTGCCATATTTCTAGTTCCCATATTTCATATGGAAATTGATTTACTTATATCTAGTGAAAAACACCAAACTAAGCCATTGACTTATAGCATTAATTGGGTTATACTTACTTAATGGAAATAATAGAAACTAAGATTTTTACTCAGAGGATTTGTGAGCTTTTAACAGATGAACAATACACTGAACTTCAAAACCATTTGGCAGAAAACCCTAATAGTGGCGATGTGATAAAGGGTTCAGGTGGATTGCGAAAACTACGATGGAAATTACAGGGAACTGGTAAAAGTGGAGGTATTAGAAATATCTATTATCATTATGAAGATAAACATCAAATTTTTATGATTTATGTTTATCAAAAAAGTAAGCAAACAGATCTGACACCAAATCAGATTCAGCTGCTTAGAAAACAGTTTTTAGGAGAATAATTATGGAGGATATAATGTTTGATGAGTTATTAGCAAGTGTCAAAGAGACTAAATCTATTATGAGAGGTGAGGCCAAACCAAGTAGAGTTTTTTTAAAAAACCCTAATCCTAAAGTTATTCGTGAAAAATTAGAATTAACTCAGGAGCAATTTGCTGCTCTTATGAATATCAGTGTTTACACATTAAGAAACTGGGAACAAGGCAGAAGAGAACCGGAAGGTCCTGCTAAAGTTTTATTGAACGTAGTGAACTATCATCCTGAAGTATTAAAGGAAATGGTACACTAAAATTAATATAATTAAGTTTTGCTAAAGATTGATTTCGCTTTTAACCCATTTGTTTAATCTTAGCTTACTTCATATGGGAATCGATTTGTTTCTTATGTCATGCGGTGTCGCGTGCGCGTATACTCTGTTCCTCATATTAAAAAAGGTGAGTTTCAAGTGCCACAAAAAAATGAGATATTGTCTAAATTAAAAGAATTAAAACCAAAATATGAAAAAGAGGGTTTAATCATTTTAGGATTATTTGGCAGCTATGCAAAAAATACACCAACAAAGTTTAGTGATATTGATGTGGTTTATAAATTAGACTATGACAAGTTCTCTTTAAAATATAAAGGTGGCTTTGCAAAACTTCTAAGAATAGAAGATATAAAAAAAGAACTTCAAGCAATTTTTAAAACACAAATAGATTTAGTACCAGATACAAACAAATCAATACTTCAGGATTTAATAAATGTCTAAAGGGATTGATAGATTAATTAGATACAATTTGCCTATTTGCAAAGAGATAGTTACAAAACTGATAAAGCTATAAGTAGCTTTCACTTTTCATCTTTAATAAAATGCAAGGAGATCAACTTCTCAAGGGCCTCTAAAACTTCTTCTTCATCACTAAGAGACTCCACTATGGAATGCATACATGCATCATACGGGTTGAATCCTCTGCTAATGAGTTTTGCCGCATAGACCAGAAGTCTTGTTGAGACCGCTTCTTGAATATCATTTTCGCCGAGTAGTCTTATTTCACCGGCGATTGTTACAAGTTTTTGTGCGATTTCACCCTCAACTCCGCTTTCTTTGATGACAATCTCTTTTTCAACTTCTGCTTTTGGATAATCAAAACTAAGTGCAATGAAGCGTTGTTTTGTACTGGGTTTCATCCCTTTAAGCACATTTTGATAGCCTGGATTATAAGAAACCACCAACATAAAATCCGGATGCGCTTCTATCACTTCACCGGTTCTGTCTATTGGAAGCACACGTCTGTAATCAGCCAAGGAGTGAAGCACCACTGTTGTGTCTTTTCTTGCTTCTATAATCTCATCAAGATAACAGATTCCACCATTACGGACCGCTTTTGTAAGCGGTCCGTCTTGCCAGTAAGTTCCATCCTCGTTGATAAGATGACGACCGACTAAATCAGCCGCAGATAAATCATCATGACAGACCACCGTATAAACCTCACGCCCCAGTTTTTCACCCATATACTCGATAAATCTAGTCTTTCCGCATCCTGTGGGACCTTTGATGAGGATTGGAAGATTCATGGCTTCTGCGGCTTGGAAAAGTTCGATTTCGTTTGATTGAGCTAAATAGTAAGTATTTGACATAATTGTTTTCCTTTTATAGTGTAAATTTTTATTTTGTTAAGTTTAAATATATTTCTGTGATGGACTCGGGCAGTTTTTTTGAGTCCTTCACCACTTTAAATCCATTTCTTCCAAAAAGATAAGGAAGGTACTCTTTTGCTTCTAAGTCTATGGTGATGCAAAAAGGGATAATCCCCAGTTTACGTGCATCTTCAATAGATTTTTTTGTATCTTCTATCCCGTATCTTCCATCATATCTGTCCACATCATTGGGTTTGCCGTCACTGATGATAAGCAGGAGTTTGTTTTGTGTTTTTTGCTGCTCTAAAATTTTTGATGATTCCCGCACAGCTGCACCTAAACGGGTGTAGTATCCCGCTTTTATGTTGTCTATTCTTCCTCTTGTGTTGTCTGTGTATTTTTCTTTGAAGTTTTTGATAATCTCAAAACGCACATTGGTGTTTTTTAAAGAAGAGAATGTGTATATCGCAAAGCTGTCTTGGAGTTTTTCTAAGGCCTCTGAAAACACCATAAGTCCATCTCTAATCATATCTATCACACGGATATCCTGTGTGATTCCCGCTTCTGTGGAGAGTGAAACATCTGCTAAGATAAGTGTGAACATATCTCTAAGTCTTTTCTCGTAACTCTCATAAAAGTTTTGATGATGGCTTGATTTGTTCTGATGCCCTTTGTAGTCTATCCACGTGTCAAGATTGATTTCATCACCGTAAGGCAGGCGATTGTTTTTTACTCGGTCAAGTTGCATTAAATCAAGTTCATTTTGTATTTTTGTCACGGTTTTTTTGAGCCTCAAAGGCAGGCTTAAAGGTTCTATATTTGTCACTAGATAAGGTTTGACACAGACATAATTTTTTAGGTAAGTGTTTTTTCTATAGTCCCATTCGTCGATAAATCGGCCATTGCCGATAGGAAACTCTTCTTTTGTGTCATAGGCTAAATCCAAATCCATTTTAAGTCTTGAAGAGAGATTCGCCTTTTTTTGACCAAGAGTGATTTCATCTAAATCCTCAGCATTGTAAAGAGCATCTTCATCAAAGCTGTCATCTTCACTTCTATCAACATTAACCATCTCCATGATACTCATAATAGACTCTGGAAGAAATGCCAATAAACCATCGCTTTGTTTTTCATCATTTATCTGACTTGCCTGTTTTTTCATTTTCAGCGTATCTGTTTTTTGAATATTTTTTTCATCACGCTCAGGTTCTGCTTCATCATCATAATCACTATATTTATTTTTTGAGTTAGGCGGAGGATATATCCATAGCGGACAAGGGTAAGTGTCTAAGTTCTCGTTAAATTCACCGTTTGTTAAATGTTTTTCTTCTAAAGACTTAACAAATGATAATTCTGGGGTTTGTTCTATTAAAAGTTCCAGTGCTTCATTGTAAAAAGATTTAAATCCAGGATAGGCAGCTAGTAAAATTTGACTCGCATGATAGTTTTTATATAGGATGTTCCCTTTAAGTGTTTTTGTTTTTGCAGCCATAGCCACAAGCCAAAAGTATAAGATCTCATTTTTTTCTTTTTGCGCAAAATTGGCGATGGAAGCAGGAAGGTAAAGTGCTTTTTCATCTTGGGATGAGAGAAAAAAATTCTTACCTTGACCTGATATTTTTTCTATAAATGTGCGGGAGGTATCCACAAAGCGTTTATCTGTTATGTGTAACTCTTTTGCCTCTTCACCGCCTAAAAGCTGGTGAAAGACTTTTAAAGATTTACTTTTGTCTTCAAACAAAACTTCACTTTGCTTGTAAGATTTGGAACTTTTTTTCTTTAAAAAGTTGTCCCAAATCTTACCGATACTCTCTTCAAATTCTAAAAACTTCAACAGCATTTGTATTTATGCAGCCTCTTCTTTAACAAAGAAACTGTAAAAGTAAGTAAGCAGTCCAAGTAATGTAAGCACACCAAATGCCAAACGAACCGTATATACCGGCACTATTTCAGCTTGTGTGGCCATAAATGAAAGTGAATCAGCACCAGCCATACGTTGGATGAACACTTGCATAGTCCCTGCAATAACAAGAGCAGAAGTCACACCCAGCATACCTATAACCATCATCCAAAAAGATTTAAGTTCCACAGCTTGCGCTTTTAAACCGTTTCCATTAGGACGGCCGCGCATAATCGGCATTGCATAAGAGATGATGGTGAATAAAATCATAATATATGCACCAAAGAATGCTAAGTGACCATGAGCAGCAGTCAACTGTGTACCATGCGTAAAGAAATTAATAGGAGCAAGGGTATGCAAGAAACCAAGAACACCGGCACCTAAAAATGCCATAACTGCAGTTCCTTTTGCCCAAGTCAGAGCCATTTTATTATCATGCTCTATTCTTCTTTGCGCAGCCATATTATATGCATACAAAATCATTAAAAAGAAAGGTAAGGGCTCAACAGCAGAAGCGATAGATCCAATCCATAACCAATACGTTGGAGTTCCTATATAAAAATAATGATGACCTGTCCCTACAATTCCAGAGATTAAAGTCATAGCGATGATAAGGTATAACCATTTATCGATATGCTCACGGTCAACACCGGTCACTTTAATAAGCACAAATGCCAGAATTGCACCCATGATTAATTCCCACACACCTTCAACCCATAGGTGAACCACATACCACCAGAAAAATTTATCTAAAACAAGATTCTCAGGCACATAAAATGCAAATAAGAAAAACACTGCTAAACCGATTAGACCGGTTAACAATACTATTGAGATAACAGTCTTTCTACCGGTTAGAACAGTCATACCGACATTTAAAACAAAGGCTAAGGCAACAATCACTATACCGATTTTAATGATGGTCGGTTGTTCTAAAAACTCTCTACCCATAGTCGGGAGTAAGTTATTATACGTGATTTCAGCCAAGGTTGCGTAAGGAACAAAAAGGTATCCTAAAATCGTGACAACACCGGCCACAGCGAAGACCCAAAATGTCACGTTTGCAAGCCATGGACTCCATAGCTCTCTCTCACTCTCTTCAGGAACCAGATAGTACGTAGCGCCCATAAATCCAAATAATATCAATACAATAAGAAGATTGGTGTGAACCATTCTTGCAACATTAAAAGGTATTTCTGGAAAAAGAAAGTCACCTGCGATATATTGCGTACCTAAGATCAAGCCAAAAAGAACCTCTCCGGCTAAAAGAATAAGTGCAAATATAAAATAATTTTTTGCGACCATTTGTGAATTATATTTCATTTGTTTATCCTTCAATGTTTGGCGGCCATTCGTGATCGTCGATACGAGATGTCCAGATTAAAAAGTCTGCAAGGTTGTTCACTTGCTCCTCACTTAGGTTGAACTGAGGCATTTTTCTTCTGCCAGGTTCTTGCATAGGTTGTGCAGCCATCCAGCCTTGCAGATACACTTTAAATGCAGCTTCATCTTGCATACCGCGACGGTCAAAGACATTTGCAAGTTCCGGTGCGTAGTAAGCTCCTTCACCCATAATAGTGTGACAACCGACACAGTTGTTCACTTCCCATAAATTTTTGCCTTCTGCAACTGACTCTGTGATTTTCTCTGAATGTGATAGTTCAGGCACTCTTTGCACAGTATCTACAGTTAAACCGGCAAATACTAAAATGGCGAAAGCAGCGCCGCCAAGATATATATTACGGGCCATATTTTTTGTAATACGTTCACTCATAATCACTCCTTTATTTAATTCTACTAAGATATAGTATATGAAATTGTAACCATATTTGCTTAATACTACCTTATTGTAGTATAATGTGGATGGATGATTTTTGAGTGATGCATTGAATTTTATTTAAATAGAATTTTTAAATTATTATATAATGTCTAAGAAATTAGAATAAAAGAGATATTGAATTATGGAATTAAACAACACTTCAAAATATGCTATTAGAATCTTAGCTTATATTGCTAACTATAGTGAGGGCAGGCTCTTGAGTGCAAGAGAATTATCTGAAGCCTTGAATATCCCTTATAAATTTTTAACAAAAATTGTCACAGATTTGGTGAAAGAGGGGTTTATTATATCCATTCGAGGTAGAGAGGGGGGAAATAAACTCTCCCGTGATGCCTCTAAAATCACGCTGATGGAAATTTTAAACACTTTTAATGAGTTTAATAATCAAACAGAATGTATTTTGGGAATCGGCCCATGTGATAATAAAAAAAGATGTGCCTTACATGACCAATGGGTCAAACCAAAATCTATGATAAATAAAATGTTCCAAAACACCACACTTAAAGATTTAGATGGTGAAAACTTCAAAATATAATTCACCTCCCGGTGATTTTGGTATTTGGCTTGTTGTTTATATAGAGTTAATCACCTTCGGCTTACTCTTTGTCGGTTATGCCTTTGCCCGAGCCGGGGAGATTGAAATCTTTAATCAGTCTCAACTTCTCCTTGATCAAAAACTTGGATTTATCAACACCCTTATTCTTCTCACGAGCAGTTACTTTGTTGTCAAGGCTTTAGAAGCCGTTAAAATTTTTGACGCTGAAGCGGCGAGTGAGAAGGCATCCCGGTGGCTAATGTATGCAATGAGCTTAGGTGCCTTGTTTTTAGTCATCAAAATCCTAGAAATTTCAGACAAATATTCTCAAGGGATCAACCTAAGTACAAACACTTTCTTTATGTTTTATATCATCTTGATTGTATTTCATTTTTTACATGTTGTGCTTGGGATGATAATTCTTTTTAATGTGCGCCAAAATGTAAAGGCTCAAATGTATTCTAAGGATAATTTTAAAGGCATGGAGACGGGTGGAGTGTATTGGCATTTGGTGGATTTGCTTTGGATAATTTTATTTCCATTAGTCTATATTATGAGGTGAAGTATGAGCACTAAAGTATGGTCAGTCCTTGTATTTCTGAGTGTTATCACCTTTTTGAGTGGTCTTTTAAATTTAGTGAATCCTTATGTTGTGGGCATCTTGCTTGTAAGTGTTTTACTCAAAGGATATCTTATCAGTGAGCACTTTATGGGTTTAAGTGAGGTGAGCTTTAGATACAGAATTATCCCGATAGTTTGGTTATTTATTGTATTATCACTCATAGGGTATACTTATTACGCTTAGACGATATTATTTTATGAGGATGGATTTTATGTCTGCAATGCAAGTGATTTTTAGAGTTGTGTTTCCTATTTTGCTTTCATTGCTTGCGGTTTTTTATGTTGTTTTTCTTTTTATTGAACCTGCACCGAAAAAAGAGTTGACAATCGCCACGAGTTCTAAGGATAGCACTTATTACACCACAGCACTGAAGTATCAAGCTTTACTGGCTGAACAAAATGTCAAACTGCATATAGTGGAGACATCAGGTTCTGTTGAGAATCTTGACTTACTTAACACTGGCAAAGCAGATATCGCTTTTGTGCAAGCCGGGATAATTGATGCCAATGATAATCTAAATGTAGAATCTCTTGCGAGTGTATATTATGAGCCTTTATGGATTTTTTATAAAAACCAAGGCTATACGATTGATTATCTTGTTGAGTTGATTAACAAAAAGATATCTATCGGAGTTATTGGAAGCGGAACACAGTATTTAGCGATTCAAATGTTGGTTGACAATGGCATCACAACAGACAATGCAAGTCTGATTATGGATTCGCCGACAAGCTCAAAAGATAAACTCTTAAAGGGTGAAATAGATGTGATGTTTTTAGTGAGTTCACCTTCTTCTCCGAGTGTGGTGGAATTACTCAGTGATCCGGGTATAGAGTTGTTGAATGTCAAAAGAGTCAAAGCATATAATCAGAAGTACAAATTTTTATCTTCATTAACACTGCATGAAGGGACGATTGATTTATACAAAAACCTGCCATCTGAAAATAAAAATATGTTGGCCACAACTGCAAATTTAGTATCTAAGAAAGGTTTAAATGAAGAGTTGATTAGAATCTTTCTAAAACAGATAAAAATTGTGCATAATGGGCAATCGATTTTTCAAGAGCAAAACCAGTTTCCATCTCTAAGTCATCTTGACACCCCTATAAATGAAGAGGCACAAAATTATCTCACTTCAGGGGATAGTTGGCTTGAGAGTATTTTCCCTTTTTGGATAGCTTCTCAGATTGACAGACTTAAGCTCTTGCTTATTCCGCTTCTCACTTTGTTATTTCCGCTTTTTAAAGGGGTGTTGCCGCTATACCAATGGACAATGCGTTCAAAAATTTATAAATGGTATAAGCGTTTAGATGATTTAGAAAATTCAAATGCTTTAGATGTGAAAGACTTAGAAACAAATATGCAAAAATTAGCAGATTTGAGGTTGGAGGTTCAGGCGCATACAAAGGTGCCACTCTCTTATAAGGGTGAATATTATAATCTTCTTTTACATATTGATTTAGTCTCTAAAGAACTAAGTGTTAAAGCTTAAAGATCACTCTTCAAAAAAAGAGCTGAAAAAAGATTCATTCTTTTTAGGTTCGTAAGCTTTTGTTCTCTCGTCGATAAAATCAGGATCACCTTTTTCAAACTTCTCCTTAGAAACTCTTTTTATACTCTTTTTCGGTTTATCTTTTTTCATGTAACCATTACTTGTAGTTCCTGTTGTTCCATGTGGTATACACATAACATCCTCCTTAATCTAATTTTCTTCGCCAAAAATCAATCTATCAAGACTAAATTTTCCAGCTCCATTACTTATGAATATAAGTAAAAATAGCATGTAATAAAGTGGTATTTCAAAACCATTATCTCCAGCTGAGAACCCATGAGGTAAATGTACTGTTACAATTGCTACTATCATGACAAAAATTAGTGGTAAAGATATAAAACGAGTAAATAATCCAAGTATCAACAATACAACACCAGCGGCTTCTACACTTGCCGCCATATATGCACTTAAAGTAGGGAATGGTATACCCATTGTTTCAAACCATGAAGAAACATTTTCCATACCGTTCCATTTCATCATCGCAGGTTCATAAAAACCATAAGCAACTGCTAATCTAGCCAAAAGTAAAGAAAGTGACTTTCCATACTCACTTAAACGAGAAAATTCAATATATATTTGTTTGCATCGCATCTGTAAATCCTTTTGTATTAATTTATAATAATTGTATCACATGTGAATTTTAAAGTATGTGATACTTGTCACATAGCAACAAATAGAGTTTTGCTATGCTTCTTAATATTTAAGACATTAATAAAAGTGCTTGTATGTTTGAAAAACACGCTTGTAATATGAAACCTATATTCCTACACTAATCGACTCATAAAATGAAGAGAACAGCAAAATCTGAAAAAGAAAGTTTAAAAATAATTCAAAAGGTTTTTAAGGGTCAAGTTGTTTTTGCAGAAGATAGAATGAAGTTGACACTTTAAGTGTTTTGAAAAGGGATAGGGACCGTTCATAATTCCGTGTCAATCGGGTAAAATAACAAATACCCAAGGACATAGATATGAAGATAGAAAT
>JACNLH010000053.1 GCA_014381585.1 Candidatus Sulfurimonas ponti | reverse complement strand
GGTTACAGTTTAAAAATTTAATATTTTATCACAAAATACACCTTATTGACACTTTTCTGACATGGTGAAATGCTACAATTCCGCCTTAGTTTAAAACGAAGGAAAATTATGGAAGTGCTAATGAATCAAGATGATTTGATTGTGTCTAAAACAAATCTCAAAGGTTATATCACCTATGGCAATGAATATTTTATTAAAATATCCGGTTACACGGAACAAGAACTTTTAAACTCCCCTCATAATATTTTAAGACACAAAGATATGCCCCGCGTAGTATTTAAACTCCTATGGGATCGAATACAAAATAAAGAATCCATCAATGCATATGTTAAAAACAAAACAAAAGACGGTGACTATTATTGGGTCTACGCAAATGTGACTGCATCTCTTGATGATCATGATAATCTTATAGGTTATTACTCTGTAAGAAGAAAACCCTCTCAAAACGGCGTTCAAGCGATAAGCAAGTTATATAAAGAATTACTTGAATTAGAAAATAGAGGTGGAGTTGCAAGTTCACTGAAACTACTTGAAGAGAAACTACATTATGCAGGAGTAAGTTATGATGAATTTATCAGCACTCTTCAAAAATAAGAAAAAAGAAGATGAAAAACTTTTATCACAGATAAAAAATGTGATGGCAGATGGCGGGAAAGGAAATCTTGAAGCGAGAATAACAAACATTCCTAAAAGTTCCATATATTTTGATATAGCATGGAGTTATAACAACCTACTCGACCAGGTGGAAGCTTTTATGCGGGACACCGCTCATGCTATTGAGAAAGCCAACACTGATGATACAAGTGTCGCTATTTTAGAAGATGGTTTTAAGGGGGTGTTTAAAAGTTCTGTGAAACCTCTATGTAAAGCCATTCAAGGTATTTTAGATACAAAAAGACTGCAAACACACGGTGAATTGGCAAGTGCCTTTAACCGTATCGGCGGAGGAAACACAGGCGGAGTGCTTCAAATTCGTGAGGATATTGTAAATGGCGCCGAAGTGAGTAAGTCAATTCTGCAAACTTCAATACGTACAGGAGAAGCTGCACAGCGCAGTTTAGAATCTGTTGATGCAGTTGAGAAAAATTTTGATAAATTAAGTTTAAGTATTTCCCAGACTGCTGAGGGAATCAGTGCTTTGAGTAATCAATCTCAAGAGATATCCACAGTGGCGGAACTTATTAAAGATATTGCAGAGCAAACAAATCTTTTGGCTTTAAATGCAGCGATAGAAGCAGCCAGAGCCGGTGAACACGGTCGCGGTTTTGCGGTTGTCGCTGATGAGGTCCGCAAACTTGCAGAACGCACACAAAAAGCCACAAGTGAAATATCTATAACTATTTCAACACTTAAACAAGAAACCATGAGTATTGAAGAACATTCAAGCAATATGTCAAAACTCGCAGATGAGTCTTCACATCATATGCAGGAACTTGGAAATGTCTTGAATGATTTCAATGAGATGGCAGCTGAGTCATCCCAAAATGCATCGTATATTAATAATATATTTTTAGTCTCTGTTATAAAAATAGATCATATAGTGATAAAATCAACTGCATACAGCCGTTTATTAAACGAAAAAAGTGCAGAAGCTGCACCGAATCACTTAGAGTGTGATTTTAATCAATGGTATTCAAATGAAGGTAAGGAGCAGTTTGGTCACACTAAGGCTTTTAAAGCTATGAGTGAGTCTCATGCCCAAATACATGACAAGATTCAGCTTAATATGAATTATTTAGAAAATGACACAGCTTACAAGCCTCAAAACACTCAAAAGATTATTGAAAATTTTGAAGCTATGGAAGAATCCAGTGTTACATTTTTTGGATACTTAGAGCAAATGATTAAAGAATAAATTATGCAGTTGCGAAAGCTTATTCAAACAACAAAAACTTTTAAATTGCTTTACGTGGAAGATGATGAACTTTCACGATTAAGTGTTGTTGAATTACTTGGGAATTTTTTTGATGATGTGACTGTGGCCATAGATGGTGAAGATGGACTGAATAAATTTAAAGAGAAAAATTTTGACATCATCTTGAGTGATATAAACATGCCTAAACTTAACGGTGTCGATATGTTGCATGAAATAAGAAAGTTTGATAAAAATGTAACTGCGTTGTTCTTAAGTGCACATAATGATAATGAGTATTTAGCAGAAGGTATACGGCTAAGTGTCGATAGTTTTATAGTCAAACCTTTAAGCGTGGACAGCTTAAGACTTGCATTGTCAAAGGTGTCGGAGAAAATACTCTTAAAAAGAGAAAATCTTAATTATAGACTTGATTTAGAAAACAAAATTAAGGAAAAAACCAAAGAGCTTGACACAAAGCTTCACTTTGATGAACTCACAGGTCTTCATAGCCGTTATTCATTTTTTGAGGATATTAAAAATGATTTAATGCCAATAGTCTTTATCATAGATATAAATAAATTCAAACTGATAAATCAAATATATTCTATAGAGGTGGGGACCTTAGTTTTAAAAGAGTTTGCTTTATTATTAAAAGATTTCACAAGCGGCACTAGATATAAAGTTTACCGTTTATCTGCAGATGAGTTTGTAATTAAAGATAATGTATTGTACGTTGACACCGATAAGTATGAAAGTGACATGGATAGATTTTTTAAAAAATTATCTGAATTTAAAGTTGAGATAGATAATGATTTTATATCTATAGAGGTGACAGTGGGAGTGTCCACCTGTCAAGCAGACGCTTTTGAATGCGCAAAAATCGCCTTAGAATACGCAAAAGTTCATAAAAAACAATCTATGGTGTATTCTAAAGAGATTGACAAAAGAAATGAAGACCAAGATGCTTTAGTATGGAAAAATAAAACCAAATCTGCAATAGAAGATAATCGTGTCGTCGCTGTATACCAAGCGATTGTGGATCAAAATGAGAAAGCTATCAAGTATGAAACTTTAATGCGTTTAAAAGACAAAAAGAGCGGGGCATTGATTTCACCTATACATTTTCTCAGTATCGCAACTCAAACAGGTCTTTATAACACTTTATCATCCATCATCATTTTTGAAGGTTTAGGGAAATTAGCCGCTACAGAGTGTTCTTTGAGTTTTAATTTTAATTATGAAGATATTATCAACAAAAGTCTTTTAAATGAAATAGAATCCTTTTTCCGCACTTCACCAACACTTGGGGAGAAAGCAGTGTTTGAAATAACAGAAAGTGAATTGATAGAAGATTATGCAGATATAAAAGATTTTATAGGGCGTTTTCGTAAGTATGGAGTGCAGTTCGCCATAGATGATTTTGGAAGCGGATTTTCAAATTTTGAGTATATCTTGGAGATTGACCCCGATTATTTGAAAATTGACGGTTCTTTGGTGAAACATATCGATACAGATGAAAAATCTTTTATATTGGTGAATGCCATTGTTGAGTTTTCTCACAGACTGGGAATAAAAGTTATAGCAGAGTATGTGCATTCTGCTATAATCTTCACAATGTTAAAAAAACTGGGGGTGGATGAGTTTCAAGGCTTTTACTTCTCAGAACCTTTAGAGCAAATAGGGTGAATAGATGCTTGATGATACGTTTAAACAGATATTTGAAGTTTCTCAAGACGGCTTTGTAATAGTCCGGGATAACCTTATCCTCGATTGTAATGCGGCCTTTGTAAAGATGCTGGACTATGATTGCAAAAGTGAAATAATAAATCTTCATGTACTGGATGTTTCAGCAAAATTTCAAGCAGATGGAAGCTCCTCTTATACAAAATCACAGGAATATTTAAGAGAAGCAATAGAGTCGAATGGTCATCGTTTTGAATGGCTGCATAAGAAAAAAGATGAAACTGAGCTTCATTGTGAAGTCACACTCACTCCTTTAGTCTATAAAGATGAAGCCGCAATATTTGGGACTGTACGTAACATATCTAAAAGAAAGTTCTTAGAACAAGCCAATCAAAAATTAAATAATTCACTTGAAGAAAAAGTCTCTTTGCAGACAAGAGAGTTGAAAAAATCAATAGATTACTTTCAAACGATATTCAATATAGTCAAAGAGGGAATAGCTATCCTTGATTTAGAATCTAATTTTCTTTTAGTGAATGATTCTTATGCAAAAATGACAGGCTTTACAAAATCTAAACTCTATACGATGTCGTGCATGGAGTTAACTAAAAAGGATATGTTGGAAGAATCAAAAAAAGTGCTTCAAGAAGTTTTAGAAAAGGGCTTTTATATGGATTATGAAAAAATCTGTATAGTTGAAAATGATAGAGAACTGCCTGTAAGCATGGATGTTATATTGATGCCTGATAAAATGCAAATACTTGTTATAGCAAAAGATTTGACACTTGAAAAAAAAAGAAAAAAAGAAAAAGAGTATCAGGAACAACTACTGGTGCATCAATCACGTTTAGCACAAATGGGTGAGATGATCAGTATGATTGCACATCAGTGGAGACAGCCTTTGGGGGCCATTTCAACCACATCTGCAAATCTTGCTTTGAAACTGGAGCTTAACAGTTTTGCCCTGGATTCAGAAGATTCTAGAGATGAGTGTAAGAACTATTTTTTAAAACGATTAGCTAATATCGAAAGTTATATAGAGTCTTTGAGCACAACAGTGGATGATTTTAGGAATTTTTATAAACCAAATAAAAGTGTGGAAAGTGTTAGATTGGATGCTGTTTTTTCTAAATCATTAAACATAATTAAATCATCTTTATTATCAAGTGGAGTGGAGATAATCTGCACCTCAAATTCGAGAGAAAATATTAGGATACACGAAAGTGAAATGATGCATGTTATACTCAATATACTGCAAAATGCACAGGATAACTTTACAGAACAAAATATTAAATACCCAAAGTTAATTATAAATATAGAAAATAAAAGTATAAATATTCAAGACAATGCAGGCGGTGTCCCCGCTGCAATACTTGAAAAAATATTTGATCCATACTTTTCGACTAAACATAGGAAAAACGGAACAGGTTTAGGACTTTATATGTCTAAGTTGATAGTCGAAGATCATCATAAAGGAAAGTTATATGTTCAAAATATTGATGATGGAGCTTGTTTTACGATAGAATTAAGCAAAAGCGAATACGGGGAGAGTTGATGAGTGTTGATAGACTTAAGAAGTTGACAAAAAATTTAAAAATACTTTTTGTTGAAGATTCTCTGAGTGCGAGGAAAATCACACAGAGAATTTTATCGCAATATTTTGATTATATTGATATAGCTGAAGATGGCGATATCGCTCTGAAAAAATATCATGACTTTTATATCACTAACGAAGCTTTTTATGACATAGTTTTTACAGATCTTGAAATGCCGAACATGGATGGTCGTGAACTTTCTAAGCTCATAATAAACTTTAATGATTCTCAGGAAATAGTGGTTCTATCCGGGGTGAAAGATTTTAAAGTGATTGTTGATTTGATTAATGTCGGAGTCAAAAAATTCATCTCAAAACCTGTGAATGTAGAAGAGCTTCAAAATATCATCAGTGAAGTGATGGCAAATATCCGTCAAAGACAACTCAAAGAAGAAAGTCAACGTGAAGTGATGGAATACAATGAATTACTCAAGCAACGAGAAGAAGAAAATAAAGCTATTTTAGAGTCTAAGGTGAAAGAACTTGAAGAGTTCAGCCATGCCTTGGATGTAAGTGCAATAGTGCAAAAAACAGACCCTCAAGGCTATATCACCTACGTAAACAATCGTTTTTGCGAAGTCTGCGGTTACGGTGCAGATGAGTTGATCGGTCAAAACAATAGAATACTTAAAGGGGATAATAGAAGTTCAAGTTTTTTTAAAAAACTTTGGAACACTATTAATGCTAAAAAAATGTATCAAACACTATTTGAAAATAAACATAAAGACGGGTCACTTTATTATATAGAAACCACTATAAACCCTATTCTTGACGTGCATGGTGAAGTGCTTGAATTTATTGCTGTGTCTCATGATATGACACAGTTGATACGTTCAAACGAAGCAGTGAGAATCGCACAAAAATCCAAAGAAGACTTTTTTGAAAATGTATCGCATGAAATGAAAACACCATTGAATGCTATTTTGGGCTTTTCGACACTTTTAGAAAAAAGAGTCAAAGAAGATGCAAAATCTTTAATGATGGCACAAAAAATTTTTCAAACAGGAAATGATTTAAATAATCTTGTTTCATCAATCACAGATATGAGAAAAATTCAAGAGAGAACTTTGACTTTAAATCATCTTCCTTTTAAGCCAAGTGAAAATTTTGAGGAATGTCTGGCTGTGTATAAAGAAAAGGCGCAGGAGAAATCTTTAGAATTTTCAGCTGCACTCGATCCATCACTGCCCAAAGAGTTGCATGGAGACATTAAACGGATAATAGAAGTGTTTGCAATTGTCTTGGACAATGCGATAAAGTTTACAAACACCGGCGGAAAGGTTGCTGTGAATATTTCTTATGATACATTTGATAAACTCTTGCTATGTGCTGTGAGGGATACAGGGATAGGTATAGCCAAAGAAGATCAAGAAAAAATATTCTCTATAGGCCAGTTGGACTCTTCGGCAAACCGTGCATATGAAGGGATAGGTGTGGGTCTTAATATCGCATCTAATCTTGTGAAGATTATGAAAGGGAATTTAAGACTCAAAAGTATTCTCTCCCGAGGTTCTTTATTCACTATAGAGCTCCCTTTAAGTTCATAAAAAAAATTTATTAAATTTTTTTAAGCAAAAAATCATTATTATTTACATACTCTACAACAATTAAAACTCAACACAAAGATGACAGTATGCCAAACAGATTAGAAAAAGAAGACAGCCCTTATTTACAACAGCACAAAGATAATCCTGTGGACTGGTGGCCTTGGTGTGATGAAGCGTTCCAAAAAGCTGAAAAAGAAAATAAAACTCTATTTATATCTATAGGCTACAGTTCTTGTCATTGGTGTCATGTGATGGAAGAAAATGTTTTTGAAAATCAAGAATGTGCAGATATCTTAAATGATAAATTCATTTGTATAAAAGTGGACCGTGAAGAGAGACCTGACATAGACAAATATTACCAAGAAGTTCACCGGCTTTTAAACAACAGAGCAGGCGGTTGGCCGACATCCATCTTTAGCACTCCGCAAAATAAACCGATTTTTGCAGGAACGTATATTCCCCCGGAGTCTCGCACCGGAAGTATTGAAGGGATGGGGTTTAAGGAGCTTTCAAATCTTATTGCCCGCAAAGTGAGTGAAAATGATGAAAAACTTTTTGCAAATGCAGATGAAGTTCAAGATTTTTTAGGCAAGGTTACACATCCAACAGAGGCAACTGTACTCAAAGAAGATTTTACAAAAAACTTTATGCTGCAGGTGAAAAACAACTACCAAACAAAAGAGGGCGGTTTTTCAATTGCACCGAAATTTCCGCATGTAAATACACTCAATGCACTTATGATTATAGATAGACTTTATGATGAAAAAAGTGCAAAAGCGATGCTTATCCATACTTTAAATGAGATGAAAAAAGGTGGAATGTATGACCTTGTTGATGGAGGTTTCTGCCGTTACTCCACAGATGAGAAATGGCTTGTACCTCATTTTGAAAAGATGCTGTATGATAATGCTTTACTTTGTGAGGTATATGCAAATGCTTATATCACATATAAAGATGAAACTTATTTAAAAGTTGCAAAAGAGTGTGCTGATTTTTGGCTTAACCATATGAGTGAAGATAACTTGTTTTACAGTGCAAGTGATGCTGATTCAGATGCTGAAGAGGGCACATACTTTGTTTATGAGTATGGTGAAGTATATAGACTTTTAGAAGATAATGGATATTCAGATATTGAAATTATGCTTGAGCAAATGAGTATAACAAAAGAAGGCAATTTTGAGGGGAAAAATATCATCCGTTTTGAAAATGGTGAAGTCCCCGCGTATTTTGAAGATGTAAAAATCCTTCTTCAAAGTTTGAGAAAAACAAGAGCGTATCCATTTTGTGATAAAAAAGTGCAAGTATCTTGGTCTTGTATGATGATAAAAGCACTTTTCACCTTAGGTCAGGTGGATGCAAAATATACAAGCCAAGCACAAAAAAGCCTCGATGCTTTGATGCAAGCACTTTATGTTGATGGAAAACTTCACCACACAGCTTTAATCCATAAAGAAGCAAAGGTTGGAGCATTTTTAGAAGATTATGCTTTTGCATCCCAGGCGCTTATCGCTGCATACAAGTTCACCCAAGATGAGTTGTACCTCATAGGAGCACAAAGATTTATAAATACAGCTTTAGAAGAGTTTTATAAAAATGGAAGATGGAATTTCAGTAGTGGCGAATTTGTAACAAAATCTGAAATATATGATAATACTTATACAAGTGAGATTGCAGTGATGGTGGATGTGCTACTCTCGCTTGGAGTTTTATTAGAAGATGAAAAGTATACGCATTTTGCATTTAAAACATTAGAGTATAACTCTTATGACTTGGGAAGAAAACCTGTACTTTCACCATACTTGTTAACACAAGCATTAAGATATCTAAAAGGCGATAGAGTCATCAAAACAGATGTGGATAATATTAAAAACAATGCTTCTTCTCTTGCTGAAATAAGTTACCCATTTATGCAATATACTCGAAGTGATGAGGATGGCTATATGGTATGCGGAGATAAAAGCTGTTTTGCAAACACGCAAAATCTAAGTGAGATTGACAGGCTCGTTACAAACTCTTTTTAATATTGGGTGTCCTATAATAGCTCATACAGATAATTTGGAGATAAGATGGGTTCAAAAAGAGATATGATAGATGCAGAGCTGGAAGATAAGTCAATTTTAGCAGAGATTGTGCACGAGGATAGAAGAAAAAGTAAAAAAGATCGAAAAGTGCAGAGTGAAAAAAGAGATAAAAATCTCAAAAGTAAACGTGTGGCTGTATGGATAAAAGAAGAAGTTTTAGAGTACGAAGATGAGTTGAAAAAACTTCAGATAGAACTTCTAAAAATGCAAAATCATATCAAAGATACAGGCCAGAAGGTTCTTATGATTTTTGAAGGTCGTGATGCTGCGGGTAAAGGCGGGACGATTAAAAGAATCACAGAACACTTGAATCCCCGTGGTGCGAGAGTCGTGGCACTTGATAAACCTGATGACCGAGAAAGAACACAGTGGTATTTTCAAAGATATACACATCATCTTCCCTCAGCCGGCGAAATAGTTCTTTTTGACAGATCTTGGTATAACCGCGGCGGTGTTGAACCGGTCATGGATTTTTGTACACAAGAAGAGCATAAAGAATTTCTTCATGAGGTTCCTGAATTTGAAAAGATGTTGATTAATTCAGACATTAAAATCTTTAAATTTTATTTTTCTGTATCTAAAGACGAGCAGGGCCGAAGATTTGATAAGAGAAGAACGGACCCTTTAAAACAGTACAAGCTTTCTCCGGTTGATGAACTCTCTCAACAACTGTGGGATAAATACACCATCGCCAAATACTCTATGCTTTTAGCTTCCCACACAGACCATGCCCCTTGGACAATTGTACGTTCAGACAACAAGAAAAAAGCACGAATAAACTGTATCAAGCATATTTTAAAAAATATAGAGTACCCTAATAAAATAAAAACAAAAAAATTAATTGCGGATGATAAAATAAGAATTCAGGCAAGTGATGAAATCAAAATTATGGAAACAGAAATGACTTTAAAAAAGAATTCCAAGTAAGATAAAAAAATATAAAAATTATTTAATATACTTTGCTATAATTTATATACAAATGAGTAAGGGTTGTGTATGCTAAAAAACATTGGTAAATTTATATTTATGATAGAGCTGGGCTTGAAATATATCGGTATATTTGAAAAGACATTTTTTAACCGGTGTATTTCTCTCAAGCCTGCCTATAAACAGCTCTCTATAGATAGACAGAATTACTCCAATTCTGTCTTAGAGTTTTTAAACATAGAGGTTGAAGTTATAGGAAACATCCCCACGCAAGATAAAATTCTTTATGCAATGAATCATCGTTCCCTTTTAGATATTTTGGTGATGGAGAATATCTTTTCTAAACATGCTAAAAGCGGCACATGGATAGCCAAGCAGGATTTGTTTGATTCTTGGCTTTATGGAAAATTTTTCCGTGCCAGCGGTTGTATGAGTGTGGATTTAAACAATGGCAAAGGACTGTTGAAGTTTTTTAAAAAAATGAAAAAAACTTTAAGTCAGGTTGATGATTTTAATGTATACATCTTTCCAGAAGGTGAGCGAAATAAAGAGATATGTGTTAAAGAATTTCAAAGCGGTGCCCAAAAGATTGCAAAAGCAAATAGTCTGGAGATGGTTCCTGTATATATAGACGATACGCTGGAGACGGTTTTTAAAGAAGCCCCGTATAAAGAGAAAAAGGTGGTGAAAGTCTATGTTGGGGATATTATCAAAGATGTGGATCTTCAAACAGGATATAAAGCGCTTATGAAAAAATCAAGTAAAAGTTGGTGTGTGTCTTGAGGTTAGGTGTGAATATAGATCATGTGGCGGTTTTAAGAGAAGCACGACGGGTGAATGATCCGGATATTTTAAACGCACTCTACGTGGCATGTTCAAATGGCGCAGATCAGATTACAATTCACCTTAGAGAAGATAGAAGACATATTCAAGACATTGATGTTAAAAATATTATGATGCATTCAACACTTCCGGTGAATTTAGAATGTTCTATCAACAAAGATATCTTAAACATAGTCGCCAATACTGCGCCGCATCGTGCGACACTTGTTCCGGAAAAGCGTGAAGAGGTTACAACAGAGGGCGGACTTGATGTTTTTGGAAGTGAAGATGAAGTTCGGTATGCAATTGAGTTATTGCATGATTCCATCATCCCTGTTTCATTATTTGTAGACCCGAGTATAGAGGCTATGGATAAGTCAAGAGAGTTAGGTGCTGAGATGGTGGAACTGCACACCGGGACTTTTGCAAATCTTTTTGCGATGCTTCATTCAAGCCTTCCACATTCAAACCATTCTGTTAAAGAATTTGAACTCCCACGCTATGAACTGAGTGACAGACTTGAAGCTTCTCTAGAGGCAATAAAGATCTCGGCAAAACATGCAGACTCCATAGGTCTTGAAGTTGCAGCAGGACATGGGCTTAATTTCCATAATGTTCATGAGATGATGAAAATCAAAGAAATTGTAGAGCTCAATATCGGTCAGAGTATTATTGCAAGAAGTGTATTCTCCGGTTTAGCAGATGCAGTTAAAGAGATGAAAAGACTCACTACGAGATGAGCAAAGCTAAAATAGCAATCAGTGTCGGCGACCTTAACGGTGTGGGGATAGAGATAGCATTGAAGTCTCATGAAGAAGTCTCTAAACTTTGTGAACCGATTTACTGTATCAACTCAAGTCTGACATTACAAGCTGCAAATCTTTTAAGCATGAATGTTCCCGGCAGCTTCACCACTTCACATGTAGATGGAAATTTTTCTATTAAAGCCGGTGAAGTAGATCAAGATGCTGGACGTTATTCTTATGACTCTTTTATGCGAGCAATAGAACTTTGCGAGTCAAAAAATGCAGATGCTCTTGTCACTATGCCAATTCATAAAGAAGCATGGAAGTCAGCAGGATTGGAGTTTGTCGGTCATACAGATTTATTGCGTCAACATTTTAAAGAAGATGCAATCATGATGTTGGGATGCCGGGAAATGTATGTGGCACTTTTTACAGAACATATCCCCTTAAGAGATGTGGCAAATAGCATTGAAACAGAAAAACTTGCAAAATTTTTACTAGATTTACATAAAAGTATAGGAAAACATAAAGTTGCAGTGCTGGGCTTAAATCCACATGCCGGTGATAATGGTGTCTTAGGCGATGAAGAGAAAAAAATTGAGCAGGCACTGGAGATAGTGAACTCTATAATAGGTGAAGAGTTGTTTTTTGGCCCAGTGGTTCCGGATATCGCTTTCACCCCGGGTTTTAGAAAGAACTATCAGTATTTTGCAGCGATGTATCATGACCAAGGCTTAGCGCCGCTTAAAGCACTTTACTTTGATGAGAGTATCAACGTATCACTTAATCTTCCAATCATAAGAACATCAGTGGACCATGGAACAGCTTTTGACATTGCTTACAAAGGCAAGGCAAAAAATTTGAGTTATATGAACGCGATAAAAAGTGCTATAGATTTTATAAACTAGGCTCTTTTAGCGTAAAACTCTTTTTTGTACTCTGCAAATCTATCTTTTAAAATAGCTTCTCGAACTTCTCTCATCAGGTTGAGATAGTAATGCAAGTTATGAATAGTTGCAAGTCTGAAGTATGTGATTTCACGTGCACGAAACAGATGGTTCATATATGCACGTGAGTAAGTTTGGCATGTTAGACATTGACACTCCGGGTCTATTGGAGCTTCATCTTCTTTAAATTTTGCACCTTTGATATTTATACGCCCAAAAGAGGTGAAGAGAGTTCCGTTTCTTGCATTTCTTGTCGGCATCACACAGTCAAACATATCTATACCGCGTTCAATGTTTTCAATAAGATCCTCAGGAGTTCCCACACCCATAAGGTAACGCGGTTTGTCCTCTGGCATATACTTCACCGTATGTTCCACTGTATCGTACATCTCATTGTTAAGTTCACCGACACTCAGACCTCCAATAGCAAAACCGTCATAGTCTAAAGCGCAAAGCTCAGTCGCAGATTTTGTGCGAAAAGCTTTGTCTGTACCACCTTGGATGATGGCGAAGATGTTTTGCTCAACTCCGACACCCTCTTGTTGTTTTGCTCTGAAATACTCTATAGATTCTTCAGCCCATGCAGTTGTTCGCTCGATTGAGAGTTTTATACGCTCTTGTGTGGCAGGAAGTGCAACAAGGTCATCTAGAATCATCATGATATCTGAGCCTAAGTTATGTTGAATATCTATCACTTTTTTAGGGGTGAAGAAGTGTTTAGAACCATCGATATGTGAACGGAATTCTATTCCGTTTTCTTTTGGTTTTGAGATGTCACTGAGACTGAATGCTTGAAAACCGCCACTGTCTGTTAAAAAGCTTTTTGGAAATTTGGTGAAGTTATGAAGTTTCCCCATTTTAGCCACGGTGGTGTCACCGGGACGCAAGTACATATGATAGGTGTTTGCAAGTATGATCTCTGCACCTAAGGTGTTTAAAACATCATTCATATCAAGTGCTTTGACACTTCCAAGTGTTCCGACTGGCATAAACACCGGAGTCTGTATAGTTGAGTGCGCTGTTTTAAGAATGCATGCTCTTGCATTGCCTGAGGTTTTTTCTAAAGTAAATTCCATAAGTTATCAAATCCTAGATAGTTCAAATTATTTGACATTATATCATTCTAAGTCCTTTTAGTGTAGAATCCCCTCAATAAAAAATAATTGCATAAAAATAGATGAAGGTTTCCTTCATTTTATAAAATAAAATTAAGGATGGTGTTTATGGCAACAGTGGGTATGAGTGATATTAAAAAAGGTGTACGTTTAATAGTTGGTGAAGTTCCTTACAAAATTGTAGAGTTTCAACATGTTAAACCAGGCAAAGGTGCAGCTTTTGTACGTATGAAAATGAAAAGTTTTCTAAATGGAAAAGTGGTTGAAAAAACAGTCCATGCCGGAGATAAATTTGAAGTTCCGGTGATAGACTTTAAAACTATGCAGTATCTTTATGATGATGGTGAAATGTACCAATTTATGGACAACGAGACATACGATCAACTCGGTCTTACATATGAGCAGTGTGATGATGCTGCGAAATGGTTGAAAGACGGAACGAATGTTGATATGGTTTTCTTTAAAGGAGAAGCGATTTCTGTTCAAGCTCCTGAGGTTATGGAGCTTGTAATCACTGAAACTCCTCCAAACTTTAAGGGCGACACTTCAAGCGGAAGTAAAAAACCGGCAACACTTGAAACTGGTGCTGTTGTTCAAGTTCCTTACCATGTTTTAGAAGGCGATCTTATAAAAGTGAATACGGTTGATTGTGAATTTTTAGGAAAAGTTAAGTAGTCATTAGAGAGTGATTAAATGAGATTTATTTATATTTTTTCACATTCTCGATAATGAGACGTAAATCATCATAGTCACTATCTTTTCTTTCTTCAAAACCGACAGCAGAAGCTTTTAAAGACTTTAGGATTTGAGCGTCTTTTAAATTGAGTAGAGCATGTTTGATTTTTTCAACTGTTTCTCTTTGAACTGAGTTGTTTGCAACAATCATAAAATCTGGAAGCTCCTGACTTGAAGCCACCACTTGTATATATTTTGAGTATTTCTCAGCAACTGATTTTTTTACAGCTCCGACATCATATTTTCCCATAATTATATATTGTGCAACTTTGTCATGGCGTCCAAGAAAGTCATAGCTTTTCACTTTGTTGACTACATCAGCCTTTATAAGCATATTCATTGGAACAAAATAAGAGAGTGTGGATTGTGGTGATCCAAAGGCAAAACGACGGTTTTTAATATCATCGAGTTTTGTGCTGTCTGAGCCTTTTTTACTGATTATGACACTTTGAAAAGGCTTGTTCTTATCATTCACCAAACCGGCAACTATGTGTATTGATTCAGGGTTTATTTGTTTTGTTATCACATAGGGGGCCGGACCTATGTAGCCGATATCAAAAGTGCCGTCTGCAAATTTTTTGATGGTGTCTGTGTAATCATACCCGGTTTGAAACTCTACTTTCTTTCCCGTCACCATCTCAAGATAGTTTATGATTGGTGAAAGTTTTTTTTTCATCACATAAGGATCGATGGTGGATATAGCCCCAAATACAAGTTTATCAGAGGCTAGAGCGTGAGACAGCGATAAAATAAGTAATAGAATTATTAGTTTCATATGTAAATAGTAAACATTTATATGTTAAAGTAAGGTAAAAGTATTTAAAATAAATGTGGGCTAAGGAGTTTTATGCGTTATTATTTTCTTATATTTATTTTTTGTGAAATTATTATAAGCTTATACTTCTATCAAGAATATAAAAATAAACTCTCCATCGCACATCAAAATACAATAGGTATTATAGAACATACATTAAATATCACCATCAACACATTTGAGTTGTCCAATGATGACTTTCACTCGCAACATGCTGATAAACTTGCAAATCTAACTCATAAGG
>JACNLH010000004.1 GCA_014381585.1 Candidatus Sulfurimonas ponti | reverse complement strand
TTACACTACCAACTTCACCCCTCAGCACAAACAAAACTTGTACGAGTGATCCAAGGGAGTGTTTTAGATGTGGCTGTAGACATAAGAAAAGGTTCACCTACATTTGGTGAACACGTGGCAGTGGAGCTTAGTGGCGAGAACAAACGACAACTTTTAGTGCCAAGAGGTTTTGCTCATGGCTTTGTAGTTCTTGAAGATGACACAACATTTGCGTATAAGGTAGACAATTATTATTCACCAGAAAATGACAGAGGAATAGCTTTTGATGATGAAGCTTTAAGTATAGACTGGATACTAAAACATTCAGAACTCAACTTGTCAGCTAAAGACACAAAGCAACCTAAACTTGCTCAAACGCAAGATGTATTTGAGTATGGAGTGGAATATTATAATGTTTAATGTTGAATGCTTAATTATGAATTGGACAAGAATATGAATGTGTTAATTACTGGAAGCAATGGTCAAGTTGGGTCTGAAATTAAAGAGTTAATTCAACATTGCCCGCAGGAAATGCCCTTGGGTGCAAAATTCAACATTCAAAATTATAATTTTTACTTTACAACTTCTCAAGAGCTTGATATTACTGAGCATGTAAAAGTCAAAGAGTTTATAAAAGATAATGAAATAAAAATTATCATAAACTGCGCAGCATACACAGCAGTGGACAAAGCGGAGTCAGATGAACTAAACGCAGATGCTATAAACCATCTAGCGGTGAAGTATATGGCTGAGATAGCCAAAGAGAAAAACATACAACTCATCCACATCTCAACCGACTATGTATTTAACGGTGAAAACTATAAACCATACACAGAAGATGACACAACAAACCCAAATGGAGTCTATGGTAAAACAAAGCTAGCTGGTGAAGTGGCTATGCAAGCCATAAACCCAAAAAACTCCATCATCATAAGAACTTCATGGGTCTACTCTAGTTACGGTGCCAACTTTGTAAAAACAATGCTTAGGCTAGGAAAAGAAAAAGAATCACTAGGGGTAATCTTTGATCAAGTAGGAACACCAACTTATGCAAGAGACTTAGCAAAAGCTATACTTGAAATTATTCCTAAAATTCAAAATTCAAAATTAAGCATTTATAATTATAGCAATGAGGGCGTAGCTAGCTGGTACGACTTTGCCAAAGAGATCATGAAAATGGCTAAACTAGATTGTCAAGTTAACCCTATAGAAACAAAAGAGTATCCAACACCAGCAAAGAGACCACACTATAGCTTACTCAACAAATCAAAGATAAAAAAAGAGTTCAATTTAACTATACCTTACTGGAAAGATAGTTTAGAAGAATGCCTAAGAAAAGTAGGAGAGCTGCATGAATGATAAATTTGATGCATGGAATACTCTTAAAAAAGATTTGCATAACACTAAAAAAACCATGCATATTAAACAAGGTGAAATCTATTTTATGTCGGTTGGGCAAAATATTGGTTATGAAACTTATGGTAAAAATGAATTGTTTTTACGACCGGTTTTAGTGTTTAAAAAACTTAGTAAATACTCATTTATAGGTATACCATTAACATCAAAAGTTAAGGAAGGAAGTTACTTTTTTACTTTTGAGTATAAAAAAGATAAAAAAAGCACAGCTATACTATCTCAAATGAAATCATTTGACAGTAAGAGGATTGCTTACAGAAGTGGTCATATTACAAAGAGTGATTTTGAAAACATAAAAGAAAAAGTAGCAAGTCTATTTGAGATTACCCCAGAAAGGGGAGGCTTCACTCTTTTAGAAGAGCAGCGAAATAAGGAGTACATTATAGCACACAAAAATCAATTTGCAAACAAAAGCAACAAAAACATACTACTAACAGGAACAGCAGGCTTTATAGGTTCTAACTTTGTACCATATTTCCTAGATAAATACCCAGACTACAACTTAGTAAACCTAGACCTTCTAACATACGCAGGAAACTTAGACAACCTTACTGAGTGTGAAAACAACCCAAGATACAAGTTCATCAAAGGCGACATTTGTAACCGTGAACTTGTAGAATTTATATTTAACGAATACGATATCAACGGAGTCATCCACTTCGCAGCAGAGTCTCATGTAGACAACAGCATCAAAAATCCAGGTGTATTTATAGAGACAAATGTAAACGGAACTTTCACCCTGCTAGACGTAGCCTACAAACACTGGATGGATAAACCATTCAAGTACAAAGAACGTTTTACAGGAACCGCGACTTCAGTCGTGGCAAGTGACACAAGACCAAGATTTCACCACATCTCAACAGATGAAGTCTACGGAACCCTAAACGAAACCGACCTCTTCACCGAAGAAACACCATACGCACCAAACTCTCCATACTCAGCATCTAAAGCAAGTTCAGATATGATAGTGCGAAGCTACCAAGAAACATACGGACTCAACACAGTCATAACAAACTGCTCAAATAACTACGGTCCAAAACAACACGATGAAAAACTCATCCCAACCATCATAAGAAAAGCACTCGCAGGTGAAGCCATCCCAATCTACGGAGATGGAAAAAACATAAGAGACTGGCTCTACGTACTAGACCACTGTAAAGGTATAGACTTAGTCTACCACACAGGCAAAGAAGCAAATGTATACAACATAGGCGGAAGAAACGAAAGAACAAATCTTCAAATAGTGGATGCAATATGCACCATACTCGATGAAAAAGTGCCACTAAACTCGGAACCTGGAATTCATTCCGGGCTAAACTCCTACAAAGACCTCATAACTTTCGTAGAAGACAGAGCAGGACACGACAGACGCTATGCTATAGATGCAACTAAACTTGAAACTGAACTTGGCTGGAAAGCTGATGAGAACTTTGATAGTGGGATTGTTAAGACTATAGAGTGGTATTTAAAAAAGTACAACAAAGGCACTAACTAATGATAAGAACTAAAGTTCAATGCAGGGAGGCACTAAATGCCGAGTCGTAAAATAGCCATAGCAGGAACAGGTTACGTAGGTCTGAGTAACGGTCTACTTTTAG
>JACNLH010000051.1 GCA_014381585.1 Candidatus Sulfurimonas ponti | reverse complement strand
GATAGCGGCGGTGTTACAACTTCAACTGTGACTGTTCCACTTGTTGCAGCACTTGGTCTTGGTCTTGCCACTAACATTCCAGGGCGTGATCCTCTTATAGACGGTTTTGGTCTTATTGCTTTTGCTTCGCTTTTTCCTATGATAACAGTTATGGCTTATGGTGTTATAACGGAGAGAATGGGTGTGAAAGGGCAGCATGAAAAAGAGGAAATTCACTTAGATGAACTTCGCCATGCTTTAGCTGATGCTGAAAATATGGGACTCTCCACTGTTCATGTTTATGGAACAGATAAACGTCATTCTTATGAGATGCAATTCTCTGCGGTGCATGTCATAGTCCCGCATGAAAAAGAAGAGGCAGCACTCCTTGCAGCAAAAGAAGCAGGTGCCAGAGGTGTCACCATTATGTCAGCGCATGGTATGGGTCTTGATGAGATGCATAACTTTTACAACAGACTCCATAGTGATTCAACTGATTCAAACCTCATGTTTATAACACCTACTAAAAATGTCAACAGAATCATCAAAACAGTTATCAGTAAACTTGATATTATCGGTGAAGGTGAAGGGATTGCTTATTCGTATCCTATCACTCATCTTAAAGGTTTGACTCTTAAAAGCACAGACCTGTAAGTTTCTTTATCCTTATCCTCGCGGGATAAAGATAGGAATTAAAAAAACTCTATATCATTTTCTTGAATCTCTTTTTCTTCTAAAAAATCTATTATAAGCTGAATGTCCATTTTAAGAGAAACATTATAAAATTCAGGATTTTGAGCCTCTTTCTCCCATACATTTTGTCTAAAGTTTTCTAAAGTTATTTGCAATGCTTCAAAATATACACCCGTTTGGTTTAAATTTTCCATAAACTTATTTTCTAAAGATAAGATTGCATCAGCAAAATCAGCTAAAGATAGAGCAACATCAGAAAACTCTGGATAAGAATTTAAAATCGACGCATATTTTTTGTATGCGCTTGAGAGTTTTTCAAGATAATCTTTATTTAGACCATCCTCTTTAAACAACATAGCAATAAAGTTGTCTAATTCAAAAGACAAGTCTTGTAATTCATCTTTATTATCTGTAAGAAGATTTTCATAGTAATTATAGTTTATCTTTTCAGGTGTATGCAATGCGGATACACTGGCTTTGTTTTCATATATTTCGTTTTTATTAATATGCTCTGCAAGCTGATTTAATTTTTGTTCAAGAATCTTATTTTTTCTTTGGGCAGATTCAAGTTCTTCTTCTAGTTTCACCTGATATTCTAAAAGTGATTTTTAATCACTGATAGATTTACATGCTTGAAAAAGTAAATCTATCATTATCTGTTTATCCACGGGCTTATTCAAAAAGTTATTCACACCCATGTTTATGAGTTTAGATAAAAGCTTGGATTCATTATGCACTGAGAGTACAATAATCTTAGGTTCTTTTTCCGTAAAACGGTGTATTGACTCAATCAATTCTATACCGCCCATTATAGACATATTGATATCTGTGATTAGGACGTCAATCTCTTCCTTTTTAAAAATCTCAAAAGCTTCTTGACCGTTTTTTGCAGTGTAAACCTCAGAAAAAAGCTTTGACAAACTGCTGTGCATCTTTTCTCTTAAAATATCTTCATCATCAGCATACAAGACATTCAATGTAGATGAAACCGCTTTTAAGTCTCTTGCATCTATACGCATTTAATTTCCTTATCGAATTAAATCACTATATGTATACTTCTGTGTATCTATATAAAACTTACTTCCTAAGACAATAATTCTCTCATCTTTTTTTGCTTTTTTTGCAAACCTCTCAGTGACTTTTTCTTTTTTCTTATCTGAAAAACCATGTTTTTTCATATATTTTTTTAAAGAAATAAGTTTCTTTTTTGGCTGGAGTTCTTGGGCTTCATTAAGCTCTGCAGCTTCACTGATTTCGTCTGAATCGTCTAAATTCACTTCTATTTCTGCATCAAGATGCTCCTCCTCGGCTTCAACTGCCTGTGATGGAGCATTCAACATAAACTGTGAGGACAAAGTGCTCAAAAAGTTTTTAAGCTGCTCATCTTTATCTTTATAAATCTGTTCAATCTTTTCTCTCTCTTGAATAAGCATAAGCTCTTTCTGGTCACGTAAAGTTCTTGTTTCACCCTCTAACTTTTCCACTTTAGTTTGAAGCTGAGAGTTTTGTTCTTCTAAAAATTTATAGTACCTCTCATCCGTTGCTTTTGTAGATGCTCGTCGTGTTTGAGGTTTCGCTTTGGCAGCGGGAGCCTTTGCAGTGGCATCAACATCAACATACTTCACCCCATCAATCACGCTCACATCTAAAGAACCGCGTCTTACACGATTGTGAATAGCTTCTTTTGAAACCCCTAAATGTTCCGCAGCTTCCAATATAGTCATACTTGCCATAATCATCACCTCATATTTTCAATGTTAAGAGGGGCATCCCATTCGCCCTCACGAACCATCTTGATTACTTTTTGCAAGTCATCGAGCTTAGCACCTTTCACCCGGATAGAGTCTCCCTCTATTTGAGCATTCACTTTAAGCTTCATATTTTTAATATCTGCAGTGATTTTTTTAGCCTCTTTTGTTTCAATATAATCAACCACTTTAAAAGTTGCTTTTCTATTTCCACCCGAAGAGTCTTCCACTTTAAGCTCATCAATAACCTTAGAAGACAAACCCTGTTTTAAAAACTTTCCTATCACTATATCTTTAAGTGCATCAAGTTTGTTATCACTTGAAGCTATTAAAACTAAAGTTTTTGCTTTTTCGTTAAAAGTGACTTCATACGTCGTCCCTTTAAAGTCATAACGATTTGCAACTTCTCTATCTACAAGATTTATCGCATTTTTAAACGTTTGTATATCTATTTTCGCTGTAATATCAAATGAATGCTCTTTTGCCATCTATAACCCTTTCATAACATGTTTAGATTATTATAACACATATAGTATGTTAGTTATCATAAAATTATTAGTAACTTTTTTTATTTTTTGCTATAATAATTAACAATTTATGTTTAG
>JACNLH010000117.1:9561-15411 GCA_014381585.1 Candidatus Sulfurimonas ponti | reverse complement strand
GCTATCGCTTTTATACTTGTAAATTCAGGCAACCATAACGTGGTGAAACTGGACATATATCAAATTTATCATTCACAATCAACATGATGTCACGAATAAAAAAAACGATTGTGGAATCCAACATCAGACGCAACTTAATACGGTTTTCATCACTGAATAAAAAGTCTATCAACATTCTGACTAACTCAAGTATGATTATAAATTCCAACAAGGTCACTGCAAGTTTAGAGAAACTGTCTATTGCACCCACATCTTTCACTGATAAGAGAAGGATTAAAGCAACAAAAAACTTAATATACACGGGCAATTTTTCTATTCTAAAGTAAGGTTTCATTATCATTCCTGTTTTTTTCGAAGTATACTCTTTTTTCTAAAATTATAAGCGCAAAAAAAGAAAAAAACCACACTTGCAGATGCCTTAAACTCCATTGCTTATTGAAAATATTCTTATGCATTATTTTATCATTTACAACAATGGATTGTCATTTTTAAGGTGCCATGTCAAAATATAATCCCATATCTCCTGCGCAGTTTCTGCATATGTGAAAAGTTTTATATCTTCTGGAGCTATCACTCCCTCTTCAAGTAAAAAATCAAAGTTGATGACCTTATTCCAGAACTCTTTTCCAACCAATACAATCGGAAATGCCTCTATTTTTTTTGTTTGAACCAGAGTCAAGGCTTCAACAAATTCATCAAGAGTTCCAAAACCCCCAGGAAATGCAACTAAAGCTTTTGCTCTTCTAAAAAAATGAAGCTTCCTCATACTGAAATAGTGAAACTGAAAACAGAGATTTGGTGAAATATATGAGTTGGGAGACTGTTCATAAGGCAGATTGATATTCAGTCCGATGGACTTTGCATCCACTTCATATGCCCCACGGTTTGCAGCTTCCATAGCACCCGGTCCCCCACCGGTCATAATTGTGACACTGCAATCACTCGGTCCTTTTCCAGACAATCCCACAAGCTTTCCAAACTCTCTGCTAATTTCATAAAAACGGCTTTTATCTAAAATCTTTTCACAAACCTTGCACCTTTTCATAAACTCTTTATTTTTAGGCTCTTTCTCTAAAAGCTGTTTCGCTTTCATTAAGTTTTTACGTGCTTCAGCTTCTTCTACAATTTTTGTCCCGCCAAAAACAGCTATGGTGTGTTCTATGCCATACTCTTGCAAAAGCAGTTCAGTTTTCAAGTAATCAGCCTGAAGCCTTAATCCGCGTGCTGCATCCTCTCTTAGAAAATCCGGATCTTCATCTGCCCGTCTATAATTTGGATTTTGCAACAAATCATGTATTCTCTTTTCTTCTGTCATCATCAAACACTCAGAGGAATGCCAAATTCCATAAGATGCGCTTCATGTCCCAACTCATCTTTAATCACTCTTGCAAAAGTCTGCATTTTTTCTGTTTCACCATGGACCAGACAAAGTTTCTTTAGATTTTTAATAGGACGCATCCATTCTATCAACTCTCTTTGGTCTGCATGCGCAGAAAAACCGTTTATAGTATGAACCTTGGCCTTTGCAATAATATCTTCACCATAAATTTTAACAGAACCTGCACCGTCAATTATACTGCGTCCTAATGTTCCTTCAACTTGAAAACCAACAAAAACAATTAAATTTTTCGGATTCCAAAGTCTATGTTTTAGATGATGCACAATACGGCCGCCGTTACACATCCCGCTTCCTGCAATAATAATAGCCTTCTTTTTCACTTGATTAATAGCAATAGATTGCTCTCTGGAAGTGATTGGCTCAAGCCATGAAAATGAAAAAGGATCTCTTCCTCTTCCTGGTCTGTACTGGACTTCATCACTTAAGTGAGCTGTATATTGATTGTAGAGTTTTGTTGCTTTGATTGCCAGTGGACTATCAAGAAAAACTTGACATTTAGGCAGTTCACCATTATCATGCATCTCATGAAGCAACCAAAGTATCTCTTGAGTTCTCTCCAGTGCAAAAGATGGGATGAGCACATTGCCATTGTGTTTCAAAGTGGATACAAGCGCTTCTTTAAACTCTTCTATACTCTCATCGAGTGATTTATGCCTGCGGTCTCCATAAGTTGACTCTATAAAAAGGGTGTCGGCCTCATCAATTTTGTCATGACTGTTGATTATCAATCTATCCGGACTTCCAAGATCACCTGAAAAAACAATTCGCTTAGCTTTATTTTCCTCTTGATAATCAATCATAACAAAAGCGCTTCCCATAATATGACCGGCATTGCCTAATGAAACTTTTATATGCTGCTTAAGTTTATGCTCTTGAAAATACTCCAGTGTATGCCACTTTTTATTAAAGACTTCTTTTACATCATCTTTTGTATATAAAGGCTCTTTGACACTCGCTTCATCCCCGCGTCTTCGGGCTTTTTTTCTTATAGACTTATAATCTTCGAGTAAAATGCTCGCACTGTCAAGAAGCATGATTTTTGCAATATCCCGAGTGGCATCGGTCGCTATAATCTCCCCACGGAATCCATCTTTTACGAGTTTGGCAACCCTGCCCACATGGTCAAGATGCGCATGAGTTAAAACAAGATAATGTATTTTTGCAGGATCAAAGCCAAAAGGCTCATAGTTTCTTTCACTGCCCCCGTCCCCTTGAAACATTCCACAATCCACCAAAATCCTTACAGAACCGATTTTAACTAAGTGGCAAGAACCGGTCACAGTCTGCGCTGCACCGTATGAAGTCACAGTCACCATAAAACACCCCCTACACAAATTTAAACTTACTTTAGTTCATTATATACTAAATATATGAGTTAATTATGAAGTTTTGTTTTTTTACTGCAAATATGCTTTCACACCTTCTAGTATAAATTTCACACCGATTGATGCCAAAATAAGACCCATGATACGTATAGCTATATTAATTCCTGTATTGCCTATCGTATCCCCTATCCATTTAGACAACAGCATAATTGGCCATATCGTGGCAACAACTACGATAATAATTCCAATTAGCGTCATTTTCTCGCCTATAGACTCCATCGATGATGAAAAAACAATAACTGTGCTGATTGTTCCAGGACCTGCAAGTAATGGTATTGCCAGCGGTATAACCGAAATATCTTCTTTCTCTATCGCTTCATTGTTTTCACTTTTTGTTGTCTTGATTAATGCTCCCTTTGCCTGAAGCATATTCAAAGCTATCATTAGTAGTAAAATCCCGCCGGCAATCTTAAATGAGTGAATATCGATTCCAAAAAATCCAAGTATATTATTTCCCACTACAGCAGCTACGATAAGTATTATAGCCACTGCTGTAACCGTGCGGCGTATTATTTTATGTCTCTCTTCATCACTTTGCCCACTTGTAAAAGCCAAGAAAAGAGGAATGACTCCAAAAGGATCCAAAATTGAAAATATTGTCACGGCGATTTGCAAGTAAAGTGTAATATCCATTTCCATTATTATTTACTTCCTTGATTTGCTTTTAGCAATATTGTACCAAATTATGAAGTGCATAGTTGTTATAATATCAGAAAGGATAAAAATTGATTGCTATAATTATCAACGCATTATCTGGTTTAGGTATGTTCCTTTTTGGTATGCTGTATATGGAGTTGGCATTAAAAGAAGCTGCCGGAATAAAGTTCAAAAGCTGGATAAAACAATCCACCTCAACAACATTTAGAGCATTGCTCACAGGTGCCGGAGCGACTGCATTGCTTCAAAGCTCTTCTGTTGTCACTTTAATGACGCTTTCCTTTGTCAGTGCTTCGTTAATCTCACTGCACTCAGGGATTGCTGTTATCTTTGGATCAAATGTCGGTACGACAGCAACTGCATGGATTGTCGCCACCTTGGGGTTTAAAGTCAAAATAGAACTCTTTGCCCTGCCGATGATTGGAGCTGGAGGCATCTTACTTCTTTTCTCCACGCATTCTAAAAAGATTGCGGCTCTTGCAAAAGTGGCTATAGGCTTTGGTCTGCTTTTTATGGGTCTTGATATTATGAAAAATGCTATCGAGGTCTTATCTCAAAGTATTAACTTAAGTGAATTTATCAACTATCCTCTTTTTGTTTTTGTATTGATCGGTTTTGTCTTGACTGCACTCATTCAATCAAGTTCTGCGGCGACAGCAATCGTTTTAAGTGCGCTTTTTTCACAGATTCTTACATTTGACCAGGCAGTGGCCATGGTTATAGGAACCAATGTCGGTACAACTGTCACTGCCATTCTTGGTTCAATCGGTGGTGTACCCGATAAAAAACGTGCAGCGGCTGCACATTTTATTTTTAATATCATAACAGCTGTTGTTGCATTTTCATTAATCCCCTTTCTCAATGTCTTCTTACTGCAAACTCTAGGCCTCGCTAGTGACCCAACCATGGCTTTAGCACTGTTTCACACCATATTCAATGTATTAAGAGTGCTGCTTCTGACACCATTTATCGGTTTAATCGCGCGAAGATTAGGTGACTGGTTCCAAGAAAAACGGCTGCTTGGCACAAAATATATACACCTTGTTGACACTAAAGTGCCCGAAGCATCCTTTGTGGCACTGCGTAATGAAGTGACCAATCTATTTCTTAAATCCATTAAATTTGCCCTGCTCCTTGCCAATATTCGGCCAAATGACATCTTGATTAAAAGACTTGATATTCGCGATGTTGTGCTTATAAATAAAAACACCATTGATTTTGATTATTCTCTTGCTTACAATCGTATAAAAGAGATTGAAGTTGAGATCGTTGAATATATTTCCAAATTGAATCAAGAGATACTATCTCTAGAACAAAGCAAAAGTATTGATATCTTGCTTTCATCAACCCGAGACAGCGTATACGCGGCAAAAATACTGAAAGATGTCAAAGCAAATTTAGATGAGTTTTCACAAAGTGATCATGCCACAATAGCTAGAATCTATGATGCCATTAGAAAAAATCTTGGCTACTCTATCTCAATATACATTAAGTATATGAGCGGTGAATATGACATGCTCACATGTAAAGAAAAATACAAAAAAGCTATTGAAGAAAATCGTAAAATTATGAAAGAGGCGACACTCTCTCTAAGCGAAAAAGGAATCAATGAAAAAACAGTGGTTTCATTACTCAACTCAAATCAAAGTATTTATATCGCATCAGGTGCTTACTTAGATGCGACAAGTGCATTAAGCGTGCAATTTGTTCTTGATATGGATGAAGAGGAAATTGATGGATACACCAACTAGTGTATGCCTTTTTGATTTAATATCTTATAATTTTTGCAAGCATCTTCATTTCCGCCATCGCAGGCTATACCAAAAAACTCCTTTGCTTTTTTATAGTCTTGCCTGACACCTTCACCGTTATTATAAAAACGTCCTAGTTTAAAACACGCATCAGCCTCTTTTGCAGAACACGCTTTTGAGTAAAGTTGGATAGCTTTTTGTAAATCTTTTTTCACACCCTTTCCATGCTTATATAAAACTCCAAGATTATAACAGGCATTAGATACATTGTGAGTGCACGCTTTTAAATATAGCTCAGCAGAAAGTTTAATGTTTTTGTTCACACCTCTTCCCTCTTCATATGCGATTCCAAGACTATTGCAAGCCTTGAATTCTTCACCCTCACATGCTTTGGTGTAGAGCTTAAAAGCTTTGATCAAGTTTTTCTTCACACCTTCACCATCATTGTATAAATTTCCTAAATTATAACAAGCAGTATAATCTTCACCCTCACACGCTTTAGTATATATTGAACCGGCATATAAATTAACCCAGAAGAATAAACTTATTAATACAATATTTTTTTTCATATAAACCCCCTTTTATTTTGTCACAATGCCACGCAACAGACGCCCTAATATATCTGCTCCGGTGATAATACGACGCTCTTTTGCCCAGA
>JACNLH010000117.1:0-8566 GCA_014381585.1 Candidatus Sulfurimonas ponti | reverse complement strand
ACTTTATATATAATTTTGTCAAAACACTGACAATACTTTCAACAGTTCTTACGGATGTTGTCTCGTATGCTGTATGGTAACCTATAGTGGGCAATTGAAGAGTGGCTCCTTGAATAGAACCTTTAGTTGCTTTTATCAATCTTCCAAGCTCAGTTGTGCCCAGGGAACCTTTTTTATTGTTTTGAGAAAATTTATTTTTCAAATAAGCATCTTTAAAATGGTACTTGATGCCCTCTTTAATCGCTATACCTTTAATCTTATTTTTAAGCGGTGATTTAAACACTGCATTTGCATCACGATTTCTTAAAACTATGTCAAGATTGTTGATATCTTCCAATGTTGCGTAAGGGCTTGTATCGAGTACGAGAAGTTCATTCGTGCTTATATCAAACCTCCTAAACCATTCAAGAAGAAACCTCCAACTTTTTCCAGCCTCTTCTGATGCGGTGAAAAAAGCGGTGCCCTGATAACCGATGCGGTACATATAAATAATAAGGGCAATAGAGATCACATTGTCTAACTGTGCTGATAATAAATTGTCTTTAAATTCAAGCTTGTCAACAAAAGCGATAGGAGTTCCAGGTAAAAGATAGTCAAAACCTTCGACTTTGAAAATGATGTTGTTTCTTCTAGAACAGAGGTAGGCATCTTTAATCACACCCATGCCTAAATAACTCCCAGACCATGGTTGATACGCCTGCACTTTTTCATCCACAAATCTAGATGTGAAGTTATGTAAAAGTTGCTCAGAATTAGAGTCTCCTGTAAGGTCCGCTCTGTTTTTTGCTATAAATGCAGCATACTGAAACTCGTTGTGACCAGTGCAGAATAAGCCGTGTCTATCAGCATGAGCAGACATATAACCACTATCAGGATCTTCTCCTTTTGCCACAAGCACCCCGTCATAGTATTCAACTCTCACACCGACTTCTTCAAGTTCACGTTTAACAAACATAAAAAATGAGTGCTCAGCACCGACCACACTCGGGATTCTTATAAGTTGTTTTAAAATATCATAAAATTCATGCATGATTATTCAATTATATCCTCATCATTTAATTCACTGAATTCACTCAATTCAATTGCATCTTCATTGAAATATTCCATCTTGTTTTCAGCCACTTCAAGATTTCCAAATTTTGCTATATGAAAAACAGCATCACCGGCTTGAACAAGAGGTATCTCTGACTTTCCAATAATCACACCATGAAAAGGTGATATGATTTCAAAAGTTATGTCATCGAGCGGTTCATCAATATAAGCCACTATCTCATCTTTTTCCACCGTGTCTCCCAATGCCTTTATAGTTCTTAACATCCCGCTTTCACTTGCTCTTGTCCACTGACTCACTCTTGTGACTATAGGAACTTTTCGAGCACTTTTGCGTGTCACTTTTGGAAGCATTTGATTTTCTCTAAGCACATTGACTATTCCATGCACTCCGATTCGTATAGAGGTTTCATCAAATCTTAAAGCTTCTCCCGCCTCATATAAAAGTATAGGCACACCTTTTTCTTGAGCGACTGCCCTAAGTGAACCGTCTCTGAGTTCAGAGTGCAAGACCACAGGAGCTTGAAAAGCTTTTGCAAGATTAAATGTATACTCATTGTTTATGTTGGTTCTCACTTGAGGAAGATTTGACTTATGAATAGCTGCAGTGTGTAAATCTATTCCCAAATCACACTTTTTTACAATCTCCTCAAAAAATATTTTTGCGACTCTGCTTGTAAGCGAGCCTTTTGAATTTCCGGGAAAACTTCTGTTGAGATCCCTTCTATCAGGAAGATATCTTGAGAGAGTCATAATTCCATACACATTTACAATGGGAACAAGAATAAGAGTCCCTTTTAGTTTTTTTAATATGGCAAGTTTTCTTAAGCGTCTGACTATCTCTATACCGTTTAATTCATCTCCATGAATTGCTGCACTTACAAAAACAGTGGGACCGCTTCTTTTACCTCTGATAACTCTAACAGGCAACTGAGTCGGAGTGTTATATAACTTAGGTAATTCAAGATTCACAGTCACACTCACACCCTTAGGTATTTCAACACCGCCTAAAATAAATTTTTCGTTAGGCACTTAAGCTCCTATATTATCTCTTTTTATCTTTCTTTTTTTAGGAGTTGCACTCGATTGCGGCGTTACATTTTTTTCAATATAGTCCATGATTTTACCTGCTATATCTAACTTTGTAGATTTTTCAATTCCTTCAAGACCTGGTGAAGAGTTCACCTCCATAACAAGCGGTCCACGAGAAGAAGGAATCATGTCAACTCCGCACACACCAAGTCCCATAGCTTTTGCCGCTGCGAGTGCCATTGCTTTTTCTTTTCTGTTAAGCTTATAAGCAGTTGCATGCCCACCTTGGTGAAGATTCGATCTAAAGTCACCTTCAGCACCTTGACGCTTCATAGCCCCTACAACTTCACCACCAACTACGAGTGCCCGTATATCAGCTCCGCCTGCTTCTGCTATAAACTCTTGTACAAGTAAGTTGACATCCATACCGTAGAATGCTTCTAAAACTGATTTTGCAGCTTTTTCGCTATCCACTAAAACCACACCGACCCCTTGAGTCCCTTCAAGTATTTTAAGTACTAATGGAGCCCCGCCACTCAGTGCTATAACATCTTTTGCAGTTGATTTATTAGAAGCAAATACAGTTTTTGGCATATCCACTTCATGTTTTGACAAAACCTGTAAACTTCTTAGCTTATCTCTGCTTCTTGCTATTGCAAGGTTGCCAGATACACTAAAAACATCCATCATTTCAAAGTGTCTAACCATAGCGGTTCCATAAAATGTTCTGCTTGCACCGATTCTTGGAATAATAGCATCAGGAGTGGGTAAAACTTCTCCAAGATAATGGACAACAAGTTCACCTTTCATAATCTCGATCGTACATTTAAGGTAGTCGATAACTCTAACATCCCATTCTTTTGCTTGTGCTGCTTCTATAAGTCTTTTTGTAGAATAAAGCGTCTTATTTCTTGATAATATATAAACTAACATTTATTTCCTTATTATTTCTTTTTACTAAGATACTCTTGCGAGACATCAACTAAAAATTTATTTGCTATAAACTTTCTTCCAATCAACATAGGATATTTCATATCTGCACGGCTTGTCAAAGAGATGACAGTGTCATATTTTTTCCCAAAAAACTCCACTTCCACTTGTATGGACGGTCTATCTTGAAGTGATCCATTTGAACTTCTTATTTTTCTCATTTCATATAATGGCACTTGCATCTTTTTACCGTGATAAGCCTCGTGAACCTCATCAAGTAATGTAAAATGAACAACATCATCACCATCTACAAATATATGATCACAATGCAGAGCATTTGAATCCGCCCCGGTGTCAACTTTTGCGTCTAAATCATACAACTCTAAATCTAAAATAGAAATAATCTCTTTTTTACCGATAATCTTTTTTTCAATCATTGTTAAATTCCTAATATTAAAATATTATAGCACATCAAACTAATAAAAATCACTACTATCACACAGCTAGTTTTTTTCTTCCAGCTCACTCACAACTTTATGCATTTTATATAATGAATCCGGATTTAACGAAATGGAATCTATGCCGTTCTCAACTAAAAACTTTGTGATTTCTGGATAATCAGAAGGCGCTTGGCCACAGATGCCTATGTATTTATTTTTCTCTTTACATGCCTTTATAGCCATTTGCAGCATCCTCTTCACCGCTTCATTTCGCTCATCAAATATATGCGCTATTTTGGCACTCTCACGGTCAACCCCCAAAGTCAACTGTGTCAAATCATTTGAACCGATACTGTATCCGTCAAACACTTCTAGAAACTTATCTGCTAAAATAACATTTGCCGGTATCTCGCACATTGCATAGATTTCAAGTGAGTTTTCACCTTGGACTAAACCTTTTTGATTCATAATCTCTATAACTTTTCTGCCCTCATCAGGTGTTCTCACAAAAGGGAGCATAACTTTAATGTTATAGAGACCCATCTCGTCACGCACATACTTCAATGCCTCACATTCCCACTCAAATGCCGCACGGTAACTATCATCATAGTATCTGCTCGCTCCTCGAAATCCAATCATAGGGTTTTCTTCAGCTGCTTCATATTCTAAACCGCCAGGCATATTTCTGTATTCGCTGCTCTTAAAATCGCTTGTTCTTATTATTACAGGTTTGGGATAGAATGCTGCTGCAATCATCCCGATTCCCTCACTCAGTTTTTTTATAAAAAATTCTTTTGAATCAGTATAAGGAAGCATAAAAGACACTATCTTCTCTTTATCTTTTACATCCTTGTTTTTATGCATATTCACCAGTGCCATCGGGTGAGCGTTTATTGAATTGTTTATTATAAATTCCATACGTGCTAAACCGACACCGTCATTTGGCATTTTAGCAAAGTTGAATGCCTCTGAGGGATTGCCGACATTCATAAACAGCTTTGTCTTTGTCGGACTTAATTCACCCACATCAACACTCTCTTTTGTATAAGGCAAGACACCTTCATAAATGTAGCCCTCATCCCCCTGAGCACAACTCACAGTCACCTCAGAAACATTCCTAAGAACATGAGTGGCATCAGCACATCCAACAACAGCCGGCACTCCGATCTCACGCGCAACTATCGCTGCGTGGCAGGTGCGGCTTCCTTTATTTGTAACCACTGCTGAAGCTTTTTTCATTATAGGTTCCCAATCCGGGTTTGTAGTGTCTGCAACTAAAATATCACCGCTTTTAAACAAGTCAAATTCAGATGTGGAGTTGATAATGTTGACCTTGCCGCTGCCTATCTTATCTCCGACAGCCCGTCCCGATGTGATAAGCTTTGCCCCGCTTATATCATCGAGTGAGAACTTCTCAATTATCATACTTTTGTTTTCTTGACTCTTCACCGTCTCCGGTCTTGCTTGAACAATATACAACTTGCCGTCTTCACCGTCTTTGGCCCATTCAATATCCATGGGCCTTTTATAATGTTCTTCTATAATCAGTGCTTGTTTTGCAAGTTCTATAATCTCTTTATCGCTTATAGAAAAGCTGTTTTGTTCTTCTTGGCTTGTCTGCGTGTTTACAGTGCTATAGCCATCTTCACTGTATAACATCTTTTCTTTTTTACTGCCGATGGAGCGTTTGAGTATACTGTGAAAGCCATTTTTCAGTGTCGGCTTAAACACATAAAACTCATCCGCATTCACCCTGCCGCTCACCACATTTTCGCCGAGTCCGAATATCGAATTGATAAGTATCAAGTCATCTGAACCGCTCTCGGTGTCTATAGTGAACATAATCCCGCTTGAAGATATATCACTGCGAACCATTTTCTGCACACCTATTGACAATGCAACTTGAAAATGACTGAATCCACGGCTCTCTCTATAACTGATTGCCCTGTCAGTGAAAAGTGAAGCAAAGCATTTTTTGACACTCTCAAGTAAGCTTTCCTGAGTATTGATATTTAAAAAAGTCTCTTGCTGTCCTGCAAAAGAAGCATCGGGTAAATCTTCTGCTGTTGCAGAAGAGCGAATAGCCACATCAAGAGTTTTTGTATTGTAATCACTTGAGAGTGTTTCATAAGCCTCTGCAAGTTCATCTTCTAGGGATTTTGGCAGTTTTGAATTTAACAAAAGTGTACGAACTGCCAAGCCACGTGTTTGCAGATTTGACGTGTCGGTGATATCAAGATCATTTAATATGTTTTGAATTTCATCTTTTATTTTATTTTCTTCTAACAGTAACCAGTAAGCATCACTCGTTGTTGCGAAACCGTTGGGAACATTAATCCCTTTTTGGGAAAGGTTTTTATACATTTCACCAAGAGAAGCATTTTTGCCGCCAACCAATGCAAGATCATCAATACCCAGTTCATTAAAAAAACGAATATACTCCATAAGACAAGCTCCTATATAAATACTATGATATATCTTATCATAACTGGGAAAACTTTTGTCTTAGAACTTTCTCCCCTTCCATCACTGCCACAAGAACCAAGGCAATCACAAATAATATTCCCCAGGTCTCTAAAGCAACCGGTTGGATATTTAAAACAGACTGCATAAACGGAATATACATGGACCCTATATGTATAGCTTGAGCGACTAAAACAGAGATCCATAAAAATTTATTCTGAGCATGGTTGATTTTAAATATAGAGTGCTTTTCTGTTCTAGAGTTAAACACATGAACATTTTCAAAAAGCACCATTAAAAGCAGTGTTAAATTTCGTGCCATATCATCACTGTAACCAAAACTGATAAGCGTGTAAAAAAGAGCAAATGCTGTAACACCCATATAAAGACCGCCGACAACCACTCGGCTAATCATAATCTTGTTGAAAATGGGCTCTTTAGGCGCACGTGGTTGACGTTTTAAAACTCCTGGTTCGGCTTTTTCTAAGCCTAGTGCCACATCTTGGATGCCGTTTGTAACAAGATTCAGCCACAAAAGCTGCACAGGAAGTAAGGGTATAGGAAGTAAGAACAGCATAGACAGGGAGATCAATACAATTTCGGCAAACCCTGTTGATATCAGAAGATAAATGACCTTACGGATATTATCATATGCAATACGTCCCTCTTCCACTCCATTGACTATGGAGCCGAATGAATCATCTGTTAAAATAAGGTCACTGGACTCACGCGCGACATCTGTCCCGCTTTTTCCCATGGATATTCCAATATTTGCAAATTTAAGTGCAGGAGCATCATTCACACCATCTCCTGTCACTGCCACAAAATGACCAAGATCTTGAAATGTTTTTACTATTAACTGTTTTTGCTCAGGAGACACTCTGGCAAAGACACGCTTGTGTGCTATCTCTTCTTTTGGAGCACCTCGCTCTTGCCAGTGAGAGATTTCCACCCCGTCTATAGTTTCATCTTTATTGATAGCGATACCCAGCTCTTTAGCGATATAAAAAGCGGTGTTTGGATGGTCTCCCGTTATCATCACAACCTCAATTCCCGCTTCTTCAGCTGTTTTCACCGCCTCTTTAACACCGACTCGCAATGGATCTGTAATAGCAGCAAAACCAAGATAATTATAATCTTCATCCGCTAAGTCTTTTTCAGCACTGACCTTGTAAGCAAGTGCTATATTTCTAAAACCTTTGGCTGCCCACTCATCCACTTGTTCAATAACACTGTTTTTATCCCCTTCACTTAATCCGCATTTACTCAGTATAACTTCAGGGGAACCTTTAATGAAGTGTGTGTTTTGGCCATCTATCTCATAAGACATGCCGGAATATTTATTTACAGGTTCATAAGGCAGTTTATTCACCGGGGTGAGTTTTTCATGTTTTTCTAAAAGCGACTCATCCATGGCAAGTGCATATCTCGCAAGTGCAACATCCACTTGATCACCTAAAAATGTAAACATATCCGCATCTTTATAAAAAGTGGATTCATTGCATAAAATCGCTCCAAGAAGCACATGCTCATTAATATCCTCTTTTGAAGAATATGTTTTTTCACGCGTCACGAAATACTCCACACTCAAACGGTTTTGAGTCATTGTACCGGTCTTATCACTTGCTATAAGCGTGCAAGAACCCAGCCCCTCTATGGCTGAGAGTTTACGCACTATCACATTTTTCTTACTCATAGAAGCACTGGCAACACTCAGAGCAACTGTGATAGCGACAGGAAGACCTTCTGGAATACTAGAAACCGCCATTGCCACCGCAAAGAAAAATATCTCTTTCAATGGGGATTCCTGATACACCCCGACTATAAAAATAAGCAGTATAACAAAGCCCATAATTTTCGCAATATTAAGTGTGAAATGCTCCATACGAATCATTAGTGGCGATTCTATACCCTCTGAAGATGCAAGAAGAGAAGCTATTTTACCAATTTCGGTCAGTTGGGCAACCGCAGTCACAACACCGACAGCTCTCCCCTTTGTAACCATTGAACCGGCATACAGCATGTTTTTTCTATCGCCGACAGGCTCATCTTGATCAGCGGAAATATAGGTGAAATCTTTATGCACATCAATGAATTCACCGGTTAAAAGAGACTCGTTCGCCTGGAGCTCATGCGTGTCTATTAAACGTATATCAGCCGGGACTTTCACCCCTGATTCAAAAAAGATTATATCTCCAACCGTGATATCTTCACTTTGAAGTTCCACCCGCACTCCGTCTCTTAAAACATTCACATAGGTCTTTATCACTTTTTTCAGAGCATCCGCTCTCTCTGTTGCTGTATATTCCTGATATGTTCCGATAAAAGCATTTATAAAAAGCACAGCCAAGATAAAAAAACCGTCTGTAAATTCTTTAATAGCAAAAGAAACAACAGTGGCGATAAGTAAAATATAAATAATAGGACTTTTAAACTGATCGATAAATATACTTAATATAGTTTTCTTTTTAGACTCAGCCAAAGAGTTTTTTCCATAACGCTCACTGCGGACTTTTGCATCGGCGGTGCTCAATCCATTGCTGGTGCAAGCCAAATTTTGTAAACATTTTTCAACACTTTGAGTATGAAACATAAAACACCTCTTAATTTTCATATATCATAGTTTAGCCTAACTTAAAAAAATCGTAAAG
>JACNLH010000005.1 GCA_014381585.1 Candidatus Sulfurimonas ponti | reverse complement strand
ACTTGCTGTTGTGCAACACTGAGCGTGCCTTCGTAGTTTTCTGCTAAAAGCAATTCTCTAAAGGCTTTAGAACCGGTGGCATTGGATCTTTCACCCATAAGTAAAGGGGCAGGCTTTTGCATAAGTTCGCATGTGTTAAAAAGTGATGCTATAGAATTTGGATGGCTCCCGGTTGCTGTCTTTGGCAGAGTGGAATGCACTCTGTTAACCAAGGCACGAATGTGTTGCGGGGTTGTTCCGCAACATCCACCTAAAAAGCTCACTCCGTCAAACTCTAAGAACTTCTCTGTTTTGTCTGAAAATTCTTCCGGGTTCATTGGATAATATGTATATCCTCCACGGTTTTGAGGAAGACCGGCATTTGAATGTACACTGATAGGTTTATGCCATAACTCACTTAAGGTGCGAACATGCTTAAGCACCTGTTCAGGTCCTGTTCCGCAGTTGAATCCAAGACTTAAGATGTCAAAAGGTTCTAAAATCGTTGCAATGGTTGCAGCATCTGTTCCTATAAGCATAGTTCCGCTGAGCTCTATCGTGACAGAAACCATGATAGGAATATCAGTCCCTTTTTGTCTGTTTGCTTCTTGACATGCGTGCAAGGCAGCTTTGATTTGCAAAGGGTCTTGGCAGGTCTCTAGTAAAAACACATCAACACCGCCATCAATAAGCGCTATACAAAACTCAGTATAACCCTCATACATAAGATCGTAAGTTATATGACCTAATGAGGGAAGTTTTGTTCCCGGTCCAACAGAACCAAGACAAAATCTTGGATGCTCAGGCGTAGAGAACTTTTCGCACTCAGCTTTTACAAGCTCTGCCCCGGCACGCGTGAGTTCATAGGCACGATTTCCTATCTGGTATTCATCCAGAACCCAAGAAAAAGATCCAAAGGTGTTTGTTGTGATAAAGTCAGCACCGGCAGTTAAGTAGGCATGAAATATTTCACTAAGAATATCCGGAGAGGTGACATTAAGAAGCTCATTGCAACCTTCATTACCTTCCCAAGCAGCTTGAGGAATCTTATCATCACGTTGTTGGAGTTGTGTGCCCATAGCACCATCGATGATGAGAGGGCGTGTTTTAATAGTTTCTAATATATACTGTTTTGTTGTCATTGTTTTTGGATCTTTTTCTTGATTTTATAATTTTGATTTTATCCAATTAGAGCATAAATGTTTCTGTGGTGATGAAATTATCGTATTAAAAACAGTTATAAGATAATTTAGGATACAAAATACTTACATGTTACCTAAATACACATTGTTGACGTATAAAATAATATAACTATTGACTAAAAGCGTCATTTTAGACTACAATGACGTTTATATTAATATATATAGGAGTTTAATCGTCATTATGATAACTATAGCATATATAAGACCTGATAAGCATTTTGATGCGGCAGGCGAACAGTTACAAGCAATAAACGCATACACAATGTCTAACAATATTAAAGTGGATGAAGAGTTTATAGATCAAATCTCTCAAAATAAACGACTCGATGAACGGGTTCATGTGACAGATAGTTTTCAAGCTCAAGAAAAAGGAACTCTATTGGTATACGATGTTTGGGTGTTGAGCTCAAATATGGAAGATATTGCAGAGATGTTTTCTTGTCTTTTAAAACACAATTTTGAGGTGCATTTTATTAAGCAATCCATCATTATTTCCAGAGAGAGTGAACCGATGCTTATTTTTGCTTTAATAGATAACCTTCGACGCAGGTTAAAAGATCAAGAAAAGAAAATGATAGGCAGACCTAAGGGCAGTAAATCGAGTTCTAAGTTTGATAAATATATTAGTGATATAATACTTCTACTTAAAGAAAAAAAGAGTGTGAGTGAAATGGCACGCGTTTTAAATGTTAGTAGAAGTTCATTAAAGGACTATATAGAGTCTCGTGAACTAAAGCAATTAGCCTTTGGTTCGCTGATAACAGAAACGGAAGAGACTTCAGAAGAAGATTTAATCAACTCTATAATTTGCCCAAATGAAGTAAAGGAAGCAAAAGATGCCTGAGACAAAAAACGACTTTAAAATACCTATGAAATGGAGAATTAAAAGATACTATGTTTATTTTATAGCAACAGTTTTTATTTTAGTCCTGCCGTGGATAACTGTTGATGGAAATCATTTTTTCTTACTGAGCTTTGACAAGCTGAAGCTTCACCTTGCGTTTATTCAGTTTGATATGCAAGAATTATATCTGATGCCGTTTTTACTGATGTTTTTATTTCTCGCTGTTTTTGGTATGACAGTTATGGGCGGTCGTGTCTTTTGTGGATGGGTTTGTCCGCAAACAGCTTTCCGTGCCATCTACCGTGACTTAATTGAAACAGCAATATTAGGTATGCGAAGAAGCATAAAAAATAAGCAAAAAGAACCAGATATGACTTTGCGAAAAAACAAGATTAAAAAAGCTATTGCTATTTTTATCGCATTTCTTTCGGCACACTTAGCTGCAGCCAACTTTGTATGGTTCTTTGTCCCGCCGGAAGACTTTTTTGCTTATTTAGCAGACTATCAAAATCACTGGACGATGATAGGTATCGTGGTTGCAATTGCAGCATTTCTTGTATATGACATTGTATTTTTAAAAGAAGATTTTTGTGCTTACATTTGTCCTTATTCCCGTATACAGTCAGTTTTATATGATGAGCATACAGTTATGTCTCTTTATAATACAAACCGAGGTGGGCATATTTATGATGAACATCATGAAAAACAATATACCAAGCAAAAGGATCTTCAAGCAGATGAGCCTGATGCAGAGTGTACAGCTTGTGAAGCCTGTGTGACAATTTGTCCCACACATATTGATATTAGAAAAGGCTTACAGCTTGAGTGTATCAACTGTTTAGAGTGTGTGGATGCATGTACAACTGTTATGGGTAAACTTGGAAAACCATCTTTAGTTACTTGGTCAAGTGAATATGAAGTTATCGATAAAAAAGGCAAAACACAGTTTTTCCGTGGAAAGATTCTAGGATACATAGGTATTCTGATTGGACTGATGGTTATTTTGGC
>JACNLH010000024.1 GCA_014381585.1 Candidatus Sulfurimonas ponti | reverse complement strand
AGCAAATCATAGAGTATTTTGACTTTGAAAATATGGTGAAGCAAGAAAAAGATTTTTGTCTTCTCTACGCTGATAATAAAAAATGTCACGACATGGAATCACTCAACTGTTACCTATGTGCTTGTCCAAACTTTCGTTTTGATGATAAGGGAATTAAAAAAGTTGGAGAAAACACTCAATACAGCTTTTGCGACATAGAATCTAAAGATGGAAGCCAAGGCATATACGGTGAAGTAATTCACCAAGATTGTTCTAAATGCGGTGTTCCTCATCATAAGAACTACGTCGAAAAACACTTTGATTTGGACTGGAAGGTTGCTATGAAAAAGTGTGCTTTATAAGTGAATGAATTACGCAACTTTCTCTACATGAAATAGATAAATTTATTTTATATTTTTCCTATGTGCATCCATAATCGCCAACTCCTGATTTGCTGTAAAAACAATTTTCGAATCAGAAGTCAAATCAAAAGCACGGCTTTTACCTTCATACTCCATCGTGTTTAAAATCAGCTTCATAGTTTCTAAGCGGGCCTTATGTTTATCACTCGAACGTATGATGTGCCATGGGGCCTTTTCGTGATTGGTTTGTCTTAACATACAGTATTTTTTCTCAGTGAATTTCTCCCACATACTTTGTGCCTGCAGGTCTATCTCACTCAGTTTCCATTGACGCAACGGATCTGTACGGCGTTGTTCAAACCTGATAGCTTGTTTTTCTTTACTGACACTGAAGTAAAGTTTTACAAGCACTGTTCCATGCTCCACCAGCGATTCTTCAAATGGAACAACATGCTTCATAAACATTTCATGTTCTTGATCTGTGCAAAACCCAAAAATGGGTTCCACCATAGATCTATTGTACCAACTCCTGTCAAAAAGCACCACTTCACCTCCATCCGGAAAGTGTTTGATATAGCGTTGAAAGTACCATTGTGTACGCTCTTTTTCACTGGGACGCCCCAGAGCCACAATGCGGTAATGTTTAGGGTTTAAATAATTACTCACACTTCCAATCACACTCCCTTTACCAGCCGCATCACGACCTTCAAAAAGGATAATAAGTTTTAATTTATGGCGTTCAATATGCTGCTGAAGCTTGATTAATTCTGCTTGATAAGGCCCTAGAGCCATGCTCTGTGCATAATTTATCAGCGCTTGTTTTTTTTGTACGCTGTTTAAGTGTTCTGTATTCATTTTATAATCCATTTTGGCTAAAAATATATTTTTTGCAGTTTATGATAATTTTTTAAAAAGTTAAATAAACATCTCATAAAATTTAAAAAAATGAAGCTCTTCAAACATCCTTTTTCAGGGCTTAAAAAATCATTGCCGCAAAGATGAAAAAAAGATGTATCATTCCAAAAACACTAAAATACAAAGAGGATTTCAATGGCTAATTTAACTGTCAAAGACCAGACACTTAAACCTTTCACCCTTGATGCAAAACCTATTATCGAGAAGTATCTCCAAAAGCTTGAGATTGACCTAAGTGATTATACTTTTGCGGCAAATTATATATGGCTTGCCAACAGCAGCGGCTTTTATGCCATCATCAACAAATGCTTTTGCCTCTTTGCCATAACCGGTGGTGAATTGACGATGCTCTTACCTCCTTTGGGAAAGAAAAAGTATATCACTGATGCTATGATACGCTGTTTTGAGATTATGAATGACAACAACAGTTCACCATATTATGCGCGTATCGATTATGTGCAAGAATCTATGGTTGAAGAGTTTGTTCTCTCTACTGATGAAGCACAAAGCATGTTTGTGATGCTTGAACACTATATCGTGGAAAAAAAATTAGTCGATTACATCTATTTGGTTGACAGTTTGATTGATTTACGCGGAAATAGTTATCATACTAAACGCACAGAGATCAACAAGTTTCAAAAGTCTTATCCAGAGTATAAAATAGAACTTCTAGATAGCACGAAACATAAAGAAGAGATACTCTCTTTGTTTAACAAATGGGTCTCTGATAGAGTTAGATATATGCCGGGAGAAGAAGCTGAACATTTCCTCGAGGGGATTTATCAGGAGCGAACGGCAATAAAACAGATGCTGAAGAATTATGAAGAACTTTCTTTGATAGGATTAGTCATCTACATAGACGGTGAACTCAAAGGTTTCACTGTCGGTGAGAAAATCAATGACAACACGGCAAGCGTGATAATAGAAAAAACAGATTTCGAGGTTCTTGGATGTGCGCAGTTTATTTTTCGGGAGTTTTCTAAAATGCTCAAAGAGCACTATGAGATCACTTATATCAACGTTGGTGATGATATGGGATTTGAGAATCTTCGCAAAGTTAAAATGTCTTACCGCCCTTTTAAACTTGTGCCAAAGTATACAATCTACCAAAAATGACAATTCGTAAAGCAGTCTCCAGTGACATCTCGAAGCTTTACTCTATAGAAAAAGAGCTTTTCAACGCACAAAACTTTCCCCTCTCAAGAAGCTCTTTTTATTACCATGTGCAACATAATTCACTCTATGTTGCGGAGATGGATGGAGATATAGTTGCTTATATTTTGGTGCTCATAAAGCGCAGGGATGCCAAGCTCTACTCCATAGGGGTGCTAGATGCATTTCGTGGAAATAAAATCGCAGAAAAACTTTTAAAACATATCTCCTGCGAGTTAATCGCTTTGGGATTTGAGCGGATGCTTCTTGAAGTCCGCACTGACAATATAGCGGCAATAGCTTTATATAAAAAAATAGGATTTAGCCTTGTAAAAACCCTAAATGCTTTTTATAAAGATGGATGTGACGCCTATCTTATGGAATTAACATATCCCCTAGAACAGTCCAAAATTAAAACAACAAGTCAAATAAAAGTAATGCAATAGTATAATCATTCTTAGTATAAATTATTAAGGAACTCAAAACTAAGACCCATGAAAAAGAGAGATTTCACACTTAGCCGGGACAATTTAGAAAACCTGGAAAACTTCTCCGGTATTCTTAAAAAAGACATGAGCACCATCATCAACGAAGCCCTTGAAGACTACTTTATAAACGCACAAAAAAAGC
>JACNLH010000006.1 GCA_014381585.1 Candidatus Sulfurimonas ponti | reverse complement strand
TGGACAAAGCAAGATTTGACAAACAACAGTCAACAGCAGACCTGACCCCTTTTTTATGACAGACGCCTTATTGCGTGCGACCTGAAAATTTTGGCAGCATAAGACAACTGAAAGTATCTGAATTGTAATACATCAAATCGGCGCTGGTTATTGCCAGCGTTGGGTACAGAATAAAAGGACAAAAAATGGAACTATCTCTAGAAAAGTTATCTTTCGGTGTTCCCGCCGCAGAACGTGACGATGACTTAATTTCATGTTTTGTTACTTCTGAAACATATAATAGAGTATCTCAAGGGAAAAAGACTATTCTCTTAGGAAATAGAGGGACAGGGAAAAGCGCCCTTTTTAAAAAAATTGCTGACGACGAAAAACTAAAAGGGAACCTTATAGTTCAGTTAGCACCAGAAGAATATAGTTATGAATTGCTCTCTCAATCAATGAAAAAAGAGGTAGAAGGTTCTTGGGCCAAACATGGTGCCTATGCCGCAGCATGGAAATATTTAATCCTTGTTGTTGTTATGAAAAACTTCATTAAGTCGGGGAAAAAATTTAAACATGGTCCAGAGGCTAAAATTTATCAATACCTTAGAGATAATCATAAGGATGTTGACACAAATCCTTTAGGTATGTTGATTTCATATCTTAAAAGAATGGAAGGCATTAAAATTGGCAAATACGAAGCAGGCATTAAAGCTCAGGAACTAAAAAAATTATATAGTTTGGAAGAAATAAACCATTTAACCTCTGTCCTTGACAATGTCTGTGCGAAAAACAATGCTATCGTTTTCGTAGACGAGCTTGATAAGGGATGGGACGCATCTGAAGACGCTATCTCTTATGTCGCGGGTCTTTTTCAAGCAGCGATCTCAATAAATACACAATTTAAGAATTTACGTGTATTACTCTCATTAAGGAAGGAGCTTTATGATAATATTCCTGCACTTTATGACGATGCCCAAAAGGTGAGAGATATTATCGAAACAATTGAGTGGGATGAGCCTAAACTCCTAGAACTCATTAGCAAAAGAATAAGTAATAAATTTAATATCGATAAAAATGTACCTTTTGAAGAAATTTGGAACCTCACCTTCCAAGACACATTAGAATATCGCCAGACGAAAAGTTTTAATTATATAGTTGATAGAACTTTATATAGACCCCGTGAAATAATTCAGTTTTGTAATGACATCGCAGAAGGTTTACGGGGTCAACTATTTCAAGGTTCATTACCTTTTGACTATAAACAAATAGCAGACGCAGAATATGGTTATTCAGAAGCAAGGTTAAAGGATATTTGTTCTGAGTACAGGTTTCAATATCCAGGTCTCCAAAGCATATTAGAGACCTTTCGAGGAAAATCTTATACCTTTACGAGAGATGAATTAGAAGAACAACTATTTAAAATTGTATTTGAAGATATTCCAGTCTCAAAGGAAGCAAAGACATGGTGTGTAGATATTGAGCCGGATATTCTTATAGAAATATTATGGATTGTTGGGTTTATTAGAGCTCAAGCTGTAGGAGGTCTTAAAGCACGACGTAGAAGTGGTAGCAGGTATTTAGGTTCACACCAAATATCTTCTCTCAATTTAAAAAATATTCAACGGTTTCATATACATCCAATGTTTAGGACATATTTAGGCTTAAAGGAAAGTAAGGGATAGCAACCTATACCCAACAATCCAATAAACTCGGACTTGGCTACAAAACTGCCAAGCCGGTTATCGTCGCGTTGGGGATAACAATTATGAAACAAATTAATGATATAATTTTACAAGCAGCATCAGGAAATCATCCAGCATGCAAAAGCTGCCCACGTAATCCTAAAAAATACAACACTTCTTTTGCCGTTAGTTGCAATGAACACTTTGGAACTACAAAACATGGGTTATTAATCATAGCACGTGACCCAGGAGCTAGTGATGGAGGGTCATCACACACTAGTAAGCTTTGTGTGGTATGCAATTCGGATAGGTCTGCAAATCGTCTATCAGCGAATCTGAGTACGCTCAAAATCTCACCAAAAACTATTTATTTTTTAAATGCAATAATGCACGGATTCTTCGACGAGAATTCAAAACATAAGAACGAAACTGAGCGCAATTCCTGTAAAGCAGTGATCGAAGAAATAATCACTATTTTGCAACCAAAAGCCATACTAGCACTTGGGATGGAAGCATTGAGATCTTCACTTGAAATTCTTCTAAGAACTCCAGTAAAAAAACCGACAATGGAAGATATGATTGAAAAATCTTTTTCTTTTGGTTCTATATCCGGTGTAAGCGTATTTGCAATGCCGCATCCTGCTTTTATAAACACAAACTTAGCAAAATATAAGTTAACAAATGATGAAGTCTGGGGAGAAATTTCCAGAAACCTCAACAAACTATTATCAGTTTAAAGTTCATTAAAATTAAAGTTCATTAAAAATGAAGTATTTCCCATCGTTCCCCAACAAAAGGCTGTAGCGTACGGCTATCGCCGCCGCTGAGCCACGTGTTATTTGGACCAAGTAAATTTAGGTAAAGACGAAGTTTGAATAGTTGTATGTAATGCTTGGAAAGCAAATATCAGAAGATAATGAACTTTAGTAAAGAAAACAAGTGTTTTCACCCCGAAAGAAAAAAGATATAAACACTGTCATCCGTGGCAGACTCATTAAGTAGAAAGGATAGCGTATGGCACAAAGCAGTTTAAGCAATGCAAAAAGTACCAAAAATGATGAATTTTATACTCAATATTTTGATATCGAAAAAGACCTTTCAGCTTATATAGACTATAATCCAAATGTATTTAAAAACAAAACAATTTTACTACCGTGCGATGACCCAGAGTGGAGCAACTTTACAAAATTTTTTGCGCAGAATTACAAACGATTCGGAATTAAAAAGCTTATTTCAACAAGTTTTGCAGTAGAGAGTAAAATTTACAAAGAAGGTTATCAACCTTCCTTATTTGAAAGTGAGAGCATTAAGTTTGATGTTGATAAAACAAGAATACAAGGAAAAATTTTTACCCTAACCAAAGAATCAAATAAAGAC
>JACNLH010000077.1:12878-15565 GCA_014381585.1 Candidatus Sulfurimonas ponti | reverse complement strand
TCAAAAACAAATTGTAGAGATTTTTGAAAAAGACAGAACCGTTATCACAAGGCATATAAATAATATACTTAGAGATAATGAAGTGGAGGAAAAAAGCAATGTGCAAAAAATGCACATTGCAAATTCTGATAAGCCAGTAAAGTTTTATAGTTTAGATATTATCTTAGCAGTTGGATACAGAACTAATTCTAAAAAAGCTATAGAATTTAGAAAATGGTCAACATCTGTACTTAAAAAATATTTAATCAATGGCTATGCAATAAATGAAAAAAAAATAACTCAAACAAAAGAGATATTAGATAATTTAAAACAAACTATTAACTTACTCAGTACAAAAAGTATTGGGCAAGAGAAAGAGATATTAAGCCTATTAAATATCTATACTAAAACATTAAGTTTATTAGAAAATTACGATAAAAGTTCTATAAATGATTTTGATGGAAGAGAATCTCAATATAAATTGACTTACGATGAAGCAAAAGATGTACTCTCTCAAGTAAAAACTGAGTTAATAAAAAAGAATGAAGCTACAAAATTATTTGCAAATGAAAAAGAAGATTCATTTGCTGGAATAATTGGAAACTTATATCAAACATTTGGTGGTGTGGAGTTGTATCCGAGTATTGAGGATAAGGCAGCTCATCTTTTATATTTAATAATTAAAGACCATCCTTTTAATGATGGGAATAAACGAAGTGCTGCATTTTTATTTATCTATTTTTTAGAAAAATGTAACTATTTATATAAAAATAACGGCGAAAAAAAGATAAATGAAAATGCACTTGTCACTCTCACTCTACTTGTGGCTAGCAGTAATCCAAAAGAGAAAGAAATTTTAATCAAATTAATTAAGCATTTGATTTTTGAAGGAGATGCTGCATGAGTGAAGTTATAAATATCATAGTAGATGGTGAAAATTATGAAGCCCAAGAAGGTTCACTTCTCATAGACTTACTTATTAAGAACAAAATCAAAGTTCCATATTTTTGTTACCATGAATCACTCGGTCCTGATGGGAACTGCCGTATGTGTATGGTGGAGATAGAGGGGCAGAAAAGGCCTCAGATTGCCTGTGACACCTTTGTAAAAGAGGGGATGGAAGTTCGCTCCAACACACAAAATATTAAAAGTCTTCGAACAGATATTTTGGAGTTGGAACTAATAAACCATCCTGTGGATTGTCCTGTGTGTGATCAGGCAGGGGAGTGTTCTTTACAAGATTTTTATATGGATTACGGTCTTCATAATTCTAAGGTCACCATACAAGATAAGGTGAAACATGACAAAGCCGTGGACTTGGGTTCTAATGTTATGCTTGACCAAGAGAGATGTGTTTTATGTGCAAGATGTACACGCTTCACCGACAAGATCACAGGCACACATGAATTAGGCATCATCGGGCGCGGGGATAATGCAAAAGTGAGCACTATGCCAGGGCGTAAACTGAGCAATGCTTATGCGATGAATGTAGTCGACTTATGTCCTGTGGGAGCTTTGACGAGTAAAGATTTCAGATTTTCTCAAAGGGTGTGGTTTTTGCAAACTGCTGAGTCTGTGTGCCACGGATGTGCTAAGGGATGCAACATTTATATAGACCATAATAAGCCTAAGTATAAAGATGATGTGATGTATAGATTCCGTCCTCGTAGAAATGATGCGGTTAATGGCTTTTTTATGTGTGATGAGGGGAGACTCTCCTATAAAGAACTTCAAGAAAACCGTCAAGAGAGAGCACTTTTAAATGGTGAAGATATAAGCCAAGAAGAAGCTATACAAAAAGCTAAAGAAACGATTAAAAAATTTTATGGGAATATTTGTATTATCCTTGATGCAAATTTATATACACAAGAGATAGAAGCGATTATAAAGTTTGCAAAAACAATAGGCACAAATGTATGTTCCCCTCAAGAGATTTATCAAGATGAAGATTTTAAAGATGATATGTTAAAAAGTGCAAACAGAGCGGCAAACTCGAAAACTATTGAGAAGTTACATGTTTACACAGGAAAACCCCGCAGTGATGGGCTCATTATCAACTTTAATCACCCGGGGGAGTTCAGCGCACAATCTCAGATAAATTTTTTCACACATAAACGAAACAATGCCGGACTCACACTGCCTACTGCCACTTGGAATGAAAGCTCGGGAACACTTACAAATGAAGATGGAATAGAGCAAAAATGTGAACAGGCGATTCATAAAAACAACCCCGTTCCCACAGTTATAGAATATTTACAAAGGTTGCAATCATGAGTACAGCCGCAATCCTTGCAGCTCTTGTCTCTTTTGTTTTAGGTGCTTTGCTTGCACTTTTGACTATCCCTGTTTTGGTGTGGCTTGAGAGGCGTATTGCCGGGCTGACGCAAGACAGACTCGGACCTAACCGAACTAATATTTTTGGCTTCAGGCTTGGCGGAGTTGTGCAATCATTTGCAGATGTGGTGAAGTTGCTACTCAAAGAAGAATACTATCCATCGCATATCAAAAATGGAAAATGGCTTTTTATGTTCGCGCCCATCATCACCTTTGCCGCAGCACTTTTAGCATTTATGGCGATTCCATTTGCGGACACTTTACTCATAGATGGTGAAGCTTTGCGTATCCAAGCATTGCCGATAGACTTTGGAGTTTTTTGGTATATGGCGATAAGTGCCATAGGTGTTTTGGGGGTTATCTTTGGCGGTTGG
>JACNLH010000077.1:0-12538 GCA_014381585.1 Candidatus Sulfurimonas ponti | reverse complement strand
GGATTTATGACTGAGTACACTGCGATGAAATTTGCGATGTATTTTATGGGTGAATATGTGGCGATGAACACTGCTTCGGCCGTCATCATCACTATGATTTTTGGCGGGTATCAGATTCCTTGGGTTTCCACAGAGATGTTGCAAGAGAATTTTTCCATATTCGCAATTTCTATAATGCTGATTATGCCTATAATCGTAAGCATTTTAATACGCTGGATGCAAAAAAACAACACTGTAAGACCGAGTGTTGCAACAGATGATGGAAGAAATTTTGAAACAAAGGTTTTAACTATTGTTATGATTGGGATGACACTGTTAGTGGAAGCTATTTTAATTTACCTAGCTTTTTTAACAGACAGTGCTTTGGCAAACTCATTGGCAATAACACTTTTCCAAATCGCCGTGTTTGTGGTGAAGTTAATGATGTTTAATATGTTTTTTATCCTCATCCGTTGGACAGTTCCAAGATTTCGATATGACCAGGTGCAAAAACTGGGTTGGTATTATCTTTTACCTCTTTCACTTTTCAACCTTGCCATAACAGCTATTATAATTGTAGGAGTAACTTCATGAGTATCAAAGTCACAAAAAGACATGGGCATAGTTTTAGAGATAAACTTTATTTACCTGCGATTTATGATGGGGTGAAGGTGACATTCAAGCATCTTTTTCATAATGTGACTAACATAAATGAAGTGGACACCTTGCGTTACCCGGAAGAACAACCAACTGACATAACTTCACGTTGGCGAGGACTTCACCGCCTTACTCATAGAGCTGATGATTCTGTTGCCTGCGTTGCATGTTTTATGTGTGCCACTGCCTGTCCTTCGAATTGTATTTTTATTGAGGCGACTGAGAGGGAGGATGGACATGACGAAAAAATGCCTGCGAGTTTTTTTATAGACACCCTTGAATGTGTGTTTTGCGGCTATTGTGTGGAAGCCTGTCCTTGTGATGCCATTCGTATGGATACGGGAATTTTTTCACTCACAGGAAACAAAAGAGAAGACTTTGTGATGGATAAAGAACAGTTGCTATCACACAAAGGTGCTTATGGAGAGGAGATTAGTTGTGCAAGGGATTGAAAATTTGCTAGAGATTAGTATCTTCACCATTCTTGCCTTGTTTATGTTAGGTGGAAGTATCACTATGATAATGAGTCGGCAGACTATCTTTTCCGCTTTTGGATTTTTGGTGGCTATGATAGCTTTGGCCGGGATTTTCGCACTTTTGGATGCAAGGTTTTTGGCGGTTGCACAGATTATGGTTTCTGTCGGAGCTATAGTTGTTTTAAGTATTTTAACTGTTTTAACTATCAACATGAGAGAAGAAAACTTACCTTATGAAAGACATAAATATAAGTGGATGTTTTTCTCATTTATCTTAGCCTTGCCAATAACTCTGCTTATTTATAAAAGTGCCACTGCAATGTATGAAAGCTTTAAAACAATGGAAGCAGTCACTTCAAAAGTAGTTGGAAAATTACTATTTAGTGAATGGGTTTTAGCTTTTGAGATAGTCTCTGTCTTGCTTTTGGCTGCAATGGTCGGAGCAATTGTCATCGCAAGAAAAGAGATACCAAAACATGAGATTCCAAAAGAGGAGAGAGCATGAGTCCAAATCTATTCTTTCTTCTGGCATCCTTACTTTTTAGTATAGGTCTCGTTGGTTTGGTGAGTAGACGAAATCTTTTTGTTTTGTATATGTCTATAGAGCTGATGCTAAGTTCCATAAACCTTTTACTCGCAACATTTTCTAAGGTTTTAGGGGATGCAAGCGGTTCGGTCATAGCACTTTTGATGATAGGTGTGATTGCAGCAGAAGCGGCACTTTTTCTAGCTATGATAGTGCATATTTATAGATCTAGCAGAAGTGTTGACAGTGATAATTTCACCGCCTTAGCTCAGGGGAAAGAATAATGCTTAGTTTAATCGTAGTGATTCCTTTCTTATCAGCACTTTTAATGGCTTTGGTGTATTTAGCTGACACTAAGGCAGATAGATATAAGTTTTACACCATAGTCGGAGTCGGTGCACCAATGATAATTACGGTTTTATCTTTAATGGTGGGATTAGAGCTTGTGAGCGGTGAAGAAACAATCCATAATACGCTTATAAATTGGCTTAGTGTTGGTGAACTTCGTATTGAGATAGCATTTATGGCTGATAGGCTAAGTGCTGTCATGATTGCTTTTATCACTTTTATCGCCACACTGATACATATTTATGCCGCAGGATATATGAGGGGCGATGAGGCTTATGGTAAGTTTTTTTCTTACTTTAATCTCTTTATGGGAAGTATGTTGCTTCTTGTCTTGGCTGATAATCCGATTATGATGTTTATAGGGTGGGAGTTGGTTGGTTTATCCTCTTATCTTCTTATAGGTTTTTACCATACAAAGTCTTCAAACATCACAGCGGCGAATAAGGCTTTTATTCTTAATCGTGTTGGGGATTTCGGTTTTATTATGGGGATCTCTCTTTTGTTTATCTCTTTGGAGGGGACAGGTTTCACTTTTGAGAGTATAAAAGCAAATATTGCTATGATAGATAATGAGACATTAAGTCTTATAGGCCTACTCTTATTTGTAGGAGCTATGGGAAAATCAGCTCAAATTCCGCTATACGTTTGGTTACCCGACGCGATGGCAGGACCAACTCCGGTATCAGCACTGATTCACGCGGCAACTATGGTGACAGCGGGTGTGTATATGGTGGCAAGATACAGTTTTCTTTATATAGAAATTCCGGATATTGGTCTTTTTATCGCATATATCGGTGCAGCTTCAGCTTTATTTGCCGCTATTATCGCCTCGTACCAAAGTGATATAAAAAAGATTTTGGCGTATTCAACAATGAGTCAACTCGGATACATGTTTATAGCGGTTGGACTTGGAGCATACAGCAGCGGGATTTTTCATGTCTTCACCCATGCCTTTTTTAAAGCACTTTTATTTATGGGAGCAGGGGCTATTATCATCGCACTTCACCATGAACAAAATATTTTTAAGATGGGTAAACTCAAAGAGCGCTTGCCTTTAGTGTATATCACAATGTTTATTGCAACTCTTGCCATCAGTGGAATCCCCCCATTCGCAGGTTTCTTCTCTAAGGATGCGATTTTGGTGAATGCTTTTGCCTCAGGACATCATCTTATATGGGCTATAGGCTCTTTCACAGCATTTTTAACTGCATTTTATATGTTTCGACTTCTTTTTACGGTCTTTCATGCTGATTCTTCAGACACCAAAGAGTTGGCAAGCTTGCCAAATTCAATGACAAGACCATTAGTTGTTTTAGCTATTGGAAGTGCGACAGTCGGATTTTTAGGTGTGAATGAAGCTTACGGTGGAAGTTCATGGTTTAATAATTTTTTAGTTTTACCAGACAGTGCATATCATATTTCACACACAACAGAATATCTGCTAGGTGCTTTAAATGTCAGCTTGGGTCTGATTGGGATGTTCTTGGCCTATAAAATGTTTGCTATAAATAAACTCGAAGTTAAAGAAGATGCCTTGTATAAAAAAGTGATCATAAATAAATTCTATATTGATGAGCTTTATGTATTTTTTATTGTAAAACCGCTTCTGTTTTTAAGTCGTCTTATAGCCAATGTGCTAGATCCTAAAGTTTTTGATGCTTTTATCAACTTAAATGTTTGGACCTATAGAAAGTCAGCTGTGATTTTTGCAAGACTTCAAAATGGGAAAGTGAGATATTATGCACTTTATATTTTGATAGGTGTATCGAGTATGTCGTACTATATGTTATTTAAATTAGGATTAATGTAATGATGGACAATATTTTAACAAACATCATATTCTTACCGCTTTTTGCTGCAGTTGTCCTTGGTGTTTTTAGAGCAGATACAAAGTACTTAAAAATCGGAGCTATGTTATCGTCAGTTGCAACATTGTTTTTAGTGCTGTTTATGACATATAACTTTGATCCGCATGCCGGTATGCAATTTATCAAAATCTCACCATGGATTCAAAATGCAGGGATTAGTTACTTTGTGGGGGTGGATGCACTTTCTTTGGTGATATTGCTACTAATCAGTCTTTTGATGCCACCCTTATATATCTACATGTATCATGAAAAAAGAAAGGGCTATTGGTATAATATGATGCTGCTCCAAACAGGTGTGAGCGGTGCTGTCTTGTCTCTTGATATGATGTTGTTTTATCTGTTTTGGGAGACTATGCTTTTACCGATTTTTGTTATGATTGGAAAGTATGGGAACGGTCTTCACCGATACAACTCTATGAAAATTGTGCTTATGACAATTCTTGGTTCTATGAGTATGCTGTTTTCAATTATGTATATCGGTTATATATATTTTGAGACGCATGGGATATGGAGTTTTGCACTTAATGATTTGGCAAGTATAGACTTCAATGCCCAAACCTCCATCTGGCTGGCATCAGGATTTTTACTTGCATTTGCCATTAAAATACCGCTTGTGGGTTTTCATACCTGGATGGCACCGGCCTATGGTTCTGCTCCGACACCGGCTGTTGTGATTATGTCTTCTATCATGGCTAAACTTGGGATTTACGGTATTTGGAGATTTGGATATAGTTTGTTTGATAGCACACTGAGTTATTATGCTCCGACGATTATAACTTTAGCTTTGATCGGGCTCTTGTATTATGCGATTCGTGCAATCACGGAACTTCACCTAAGAAGAATGTTCGCATATTCCTCAGGCTCACATCTTTCACTGATTGCTTTGGGATTATTCTTGGGGAATATTTATGCTTGGAGCGGGAGTTTGTATTTTATTGCCACGCATGCTCTTGCATCTGCGGGGATGTTTATCGTGATAGGTTTGACATATAAACGCTTTAACACAGTCTATTTGGATTCTTTAGGGGGCATCGCATCTAAGGCACCAAGGTTTAGTTTTTTCTTTGCATTTTTTGCACTCAGCATTGCAGGACTTCCTGGAACAGGCGGTTTTGTGGCTGAACTGCTTATAATCATAGGTGCTTTTAAAGTGAACTTTTACATAGGTGTGGCAACGGCGACAACTATGCTCTCAGCAATGGTGTACATTTTTTGGATGTTGCAAAGAGCTCTCTTTGGCACTGCAAATAATGAGCGCGAGTATGAAGACTTAAGTTTTCGAGAGATGATTATGTTGCTTCCCTTGGTTGTGTTGTTAATCGCCACAGGAGTGATGCCATCTTTTTTTATGCAAATATTTGATCCCTTTTTAGTGAGCACTTTAGAAGCGTTCACACTAAACAGCGGAGGTGTGAAATGATTGAGCAATTGATTTTAACCTTGCCTATGGCAATCATTGTTCTGGGTGCATTTGTTTTACTTTTGATTAGCCACTCTAAAAGATTCAACCTTGACAGACTCAATCTTATTGCTGTCTTTTTTTTAATACTTTCTTCTTGTGTTCAGTTTATAATATTCAAGTCCAACGATATTGAGTTTTTATTTTCTGATGTTTTTGGGGAGACTTTTATTTTAGACACTTTTTCAAGAATATTTGATTTAATGTTCACCATAGGTGCTATTTTAACCTTACTGATAAATAATGACTACTTTAAAAGTCGACGTTATTTCAACGGTGAATATTTCGCACTTATATTATTCAGTGTGTTTGGGATGATGATGCTCTCTCATGCTCATGAACTTGTCACTGCTTTTATAGCTCTTGAGATAGCTTCGCTAAGTGTATACGCTCTTGTCGGCTACCATAAAAACAATCGTGTAAGCTCAGAAGCAATGCTAAAGTATATGGTTTTAGGTTCAATGACCGGTGCATTTTTTATGCTTGGCACTGCTCTTATTTACGGAGCGGTCGGTTCTACAAATCTTAGTGATATAGCGCTTTATACAGCAAATCATAATATTGATGAGATGAGTCTATTGATGGTGGGGGCGAGTTTTATCAGTATAACTATTATGTTTAAAATAGGTGCTGTGCCATTTCATTCATGGGTCATTGATGTGTATCATGGCGCACCGTACCCTATAACCATGTTTATGGCATCCACTTTTAAAATCGCAATATTCGCGATAGCACTAAGGCTTTATATTGTTAATTTTGGAGAAGTCAATGTATTTTGGAGTGAATTACTTCAGGCGATAACTATACTTACTCTTATAGGCGGATCTTGGATGGCGATTAGCCAAACACTTGTTAAGAGAATGTTGGCGGGATCTTCCATCGTGCATAGCGGCTATTTACTTATCGGTATATCATCTCTGGGTTTAGGGTCTGAGATGGCGGGCCCTGCGGTAATGTTTTATTTGATTGCGTATTTTATAAGTGCTGTCGGTTCTTTTGGGATTCTTAGCTTTATTGCATCTCAAAGTAAGACGCAGATGCGTTTTGAAGATTTTAAAGGCTTTGCCAACAGACGGCCGTATATGGCTTTGATGATGAGTATATTTATGCTCTCCCTTGCCGGGTTTCCATCGACTATCGGTTTTTTAGGAAAATTTTATATATTCACCTCCGCAATAGAATCCGGACAAATATTATTAGCAGGGCTTGGAATTTTAACTGCATTCATATCTGTGTATTATTACTTTAAACTTATAGCGATGATGTATTTTTATGAATCAGATGAGCAAAAGAAAAAACTTCCCATAGATATAAGCACTATTCTTATATTCGCCATGGGTTTAGTGGTGGTCTGGGGAGGAATGGGAACGACTCTTATACCTTTTATTCCGGGTGCTGACGGATTTATAGATATAGCTCAGGAAACTATCAACTCTTTAAAGTGAAAGTGCATACATTTAACCTATTAATTAAACTTTGTGTGCTAATATCTTTATAATAATTTAAAATAAAGCAGGAACGTGTAAATGGGAATAGCAGAAGACGAAATAAAAAAACTTGAGAATGGAAACTGTGCAGAAAATTCTGTATTTTTTCAAGCGATGGAAGAGGTGATTTATTCTATTGCACCGCTTTTAGAGTCAGATGACAAGTATAAAAGACATGCAGTGCTTGAGAGGCTGGTTGTACCCGACAGAATTATCAAGTTTAAAGTCACTTGGATGGATGATAAGCAACAAATCCAAGTGAATACCGGTTTTCGTGTTCAATTCAACAATGCTTTAGGGCCGTATAAAGGCGGACTTCGTTTTCACCCAAGTGTGAATGAAGGGATTTTAAAATTTTTAGGTTTTGAACAGATTCTTAAAAATGCACTTACAGGTTTACCGATTGGCGGTGCTAAAGGTGGAAGTGATTTTGATCCAAAAGGAAAAAGTGACTTTGAAGTGATGAAATTCTGTTCTTCATTTATGACAGAACTTCATAAGTATATCGGGGCACGTATAGATATTCCGGCAGGAGATATCGGTGTGGGTGCTCGTGAAATCGGTTATCTTTTTGGTGAATATAAGAAAATCACATCAACGTATGAGGGTGTTTTAACCGGAAAACCTTTTATGTTCGGGGGTTCATTAATGAGACCTGAAGCGACAGGTTATGGAGCTGTGTACTTCACTGAGACAATGTTGGAGCTTGAAGGTAAAGAGCCTTTAGCAGGTAAAATATGCACAGTGAGCGGAGCTGGAAATGTTGCTTTACATGCAATAGAGAAATTACAACATCTTGGTGCAATCCCTGTGAGTTGTACGGATTCTAAAGGAACTATATATGATGCCAGAGGTGTTGATTTAGCATTATTAAAAGACTTGAAGTTAGAAAAAAGAGCATCCTTGGAAGAGTATATTAAAGGTCATCCTGAAGCTAAATACATCCCGGTTGAAGAGTATCCAGAAGGCGCTCATGCTGTTTGGGATATTCCGTGTTACGCAGCTTTTCCATGTGCCACTCAAAATGAACTGACAGATATAGATGCGCAAAACCTTATTGTAAATGGTGTGGTCAGTGTGACTGAGGGGGCAAATATGCCATCGACTCCAAAAGCTATTGATGATTTTTTAAGCCATAAAATTTGTTTCGGTCCTGCAAAAGCTGCGAATGCCGGTGGAGTTGCAGTGAGTGAATTTGAGATGGCTCAAAATGCTTCTATGAGCAAATGGAGCTTTGAGAAAGTTGATGAAAAACTTAAAGAAACAATGCAACAGATTGCAAAATGGGTGGCTTTAACCGCAAAAGATTACGGTGTTGAAGGAAATTATGTTGATGGGGCAAATATTGCAGGCTTTAAAAAAGTTGCTGATGCAATGATTGCCGAGGGAATTTAACATTAAAGCTTCACTCATATTATTTTTACTCATTTTTGGTGTATTTTCACATGCTGAACTTAAGTATGATCCTTTTGTATCACAACAGATAGAATATATAGATAGACTGGGATCAGTTGATATAACTAAAGATGAGATTGAAGAGATACTGATTAAGCAAAAACAAAGTTATGCGGATGGTTTAGAAGATGTTATGAGTGACAAACAGGCCTATTTTGATAGATCTGGAAGTTATGATAATAAAGTTTTCGCATTAGAAAAAATCATCAAAATCAATAAGCGTGCCGGGAATACATATGCTGTGATCAGAGATGAAGTGCAGGTGAAATCATTTAAGATTTTGCTCAATCAATATAAAATGATGAAAGATATTTTATCTGCCTTAGATGAGACAGACAGTGAAACATTCTCTAAAGATTTAAACCGCTTTATAAATCAAAATATACTCGATAATGAACCTTTAGTGGAAAATGATTATGAAGATGTGTTTAAAATTAAGTCCTCATCAAAAGCACTTACTTCAGCCAAAGAAAATATAAAAGAGTTTCAAGCAATTTTAGATATCAATATGGATGTTCTGAACTATCTACGCATATCTGAACATAAAATGTACAGACTTAATAAATATTCAAAATACAATCTCATAGGTATAGTGCTATTGGTTAAAAAATCAAGAGTGTCTGCCACTTTAGACCCCATTTTAGAACCTTATAATTTAAGTGTTATTAAATTACTACTGATCTCTGTTTTAATCTTAATGATATATATATTGAGAAAGTTTATTTATATTATAGTAGAAAGAAAAATAGCTAAAATAAAGTCAGATAAAAAATACGCTAAAGAGGTGTTCAAGGCTATTCGAACTTCTATTGAGCGCTTGATTTTAGTATTCAACATAAATTTAATAGTTTATATTTTAAGTGATTTTAGCACACATGAATTTATTATTAAGTTTTTCAATATGGTTTATGCTGCAATATTTGTAGTGATCACCTATAAAGTTTTAAATGTTGTTGCAAAGATAAAGCTGAGTAATTTAGACAGCACCAATAATAAAGTGAAAAACGATGTGATAAATGTCGGAATTAAGATTTTAAATTTCATTGTTTTTATTTTAGGACTCTCATTAGTCCTGCATTTTTCCGGTGCAAATTTAACTGCTATTTTATCCGGTCTTGGAATCGGTGGTCTTGCTGTTGCTCTTGCTGCAAAAGATTCACTTGCAAACTTTTTTGGAACGCTCTCCATACTTTTTTCTGATGTTCTCACCCAAGGGGATTGGATTGAGATAAATGGGGAGCAAGGTGTGGTTGTTGAGATTGGAACAAGGGTGACAACGCTGAGAACCTTTGATAATGCTCTCATCTCCATCCCAAATGCAATATTGGCAAATCAAGATGTTAAAAACTGGAATAGAAGAAGTTTAGGGCGAAGAATCAAGATGAACTTAAGTGTTAAATATGATTCAAGATCAGAAGATATTAAAAAAGCAATTTATGATATACGTGCAATGCTTGAGAATCATAATGCCATAGCCACAGAACATACAGAGCATATTTATAAACAAAGAACAGGTCCAAGACTGGTGTCAAAGGATGATGCTCAAGGGATTAAAAAGACACTTCTAGTGTACCTTGATGAGTTTTCAGATTCTAGTATTGATATCTTAGTGTATTGTTTCACCAAAAGTATAGATTGGGAAGATTGGCTTGCAACAAAAGAAGATGTTATGCATAAAATCATGGCTATTTTTGAGAAAAATAATTTAGAATTTGCATTTCCGTCTTTATCAATTTATAATGAAGGCAAGTAAAAAGAAATTCTTCTAACCATAGATTTATAATTTTTAGATAAAATCACTTTTTAAAAATTAATTATAAAGATTTAAAGCCTATGGAACAATTACAAGCAAGATCAAATATTTACGCACTTCTTTCTCGCATCTTACTTCAAGAGTTGGATGTGGAGATGCTTAAAACTATTAAAGAAGATGAAAATATCTTAGAATTTTTACCAACACTAAAAGATTGGAAAGAATTACAAGAAGTCGATAATAAAAAGCTTTTAGAAGAGTATTTCAACCCTGACTTTGTTAATTTATCCGTACTTCACCTTATCCCTTATGAAACTTTTTATACACGCGAAGATCAGATGATTGAGACAGGTGGAGCAAACCCTGTCACAGATATGTATAGCGCATATGATTTTATGGTGGATTTTGAAATTGCCCGCAGTGTTTCAGCAGATCATATTGGAATAGAATATGAATTTATGCATCATTTGGTGAATGCTGAAATAACGGCACTTGAGAATAATGATGCAGATGCAGTGAAAGAGTTAAAAGAAGTGCAACATGAGTTTTTAAATAAACATTTACTTCAATGGGCTCCGATGTACTTGATAAATATGAAATATGAGGCAAGAACACCTCTTTATTATGATGCTGCAGAGATGGCATTGGAATTCATCTTAAGCGATAATGAATATTTAAGTGCAGAGTTAAAGTCCTAGATGTCCATCCTTCACCTTGATACAACTTCTTGCGTTCGCTCTTTAAGTGTTGAGAGTGCATGTGATAAATGTGCAGTTGTCTGTCCTACAAGTGCTATTGTTATCGGTGCAAATCCTTTACCCTCTATCAATTATTCGCTTTGTGTGGGTTGTGGTGCCTGTGGAGGGGTGTGTCCGACTGAATCTTTTGGTTTAGAAGAGTTCTCAGCAACAGATTTCTTTTTTGATTTTTTAGAAGAGGAAGAAGAAAATTTAATTTCATGCAAGAAAAATGTGCCTTGTCTTGCAGCACTCAGTGTGGAACATCTTATCTCTTTAGCAGTTTTGAAAAAAGAGATGGTTCTTGATATCGGGCATTGTGAAGCTTGTGAAATAGCACACACTTGTTTTGCTCAAATTGAACAAAACCATGAAGAAGCAACATATCTTCTAGAAGCAATGGAGAATGATGCACAGATAAAATTAGAAAACATCTCTTATCTAAAAACAGAAAAAACTGATAGAAGAGGTTTTCTGTCTACGATAAATCTTAAAACATTTGCAAAAACAAAGCAAAATTTTGAGAATGAAGTTGAACGTGCAAGTGATGAACTCACAGAACATTCTTTAGCAAAAACAGATATTGCATTGTTAAAAAAGAAAAAACTTCCTGAGAAAAGAAAACTTTTCTATACTGCTATTAAACGTGTAGAAAAACCATCGCAATTTCATATAGTTGAAGCCGATGAAGTGAGTTTCACTTCGCAAAAACTTATGGATAAGGAAGCTTGCACAGCATGTCAAATGTGTTACAGAGTTTGTCCAACAGGGGCTTTAACTTCAGATATCAAAAACTCTAAAATTGAATTTGATCCTTTTATGTGTGTGAAGTGTAATATTTGTCATGATGTGTGTGAACCAAATGCAATAACAAAATCTTCTTCGTATAATGTGAAAGAATTTTTTGAGCCGACAGTGCAGAGTCTTATTGCCTTTAATGTGCGAAGATGCAACGAGTGTAACGTGATTTTCAGCAATAACTCAAAAGATAAACTTTGCTATAGATGCAGGGCAGAAGAAGATGAGGCTAGAGATCTGTGGGGGATAGATGATGATTATGAGGATTAAAAAGATATGATGAACAATGACAACCAAATCTCCAAGCAAACAACTTTGTTTGGATTTATCGGTGAGCATGCAGGCGTGAGCAGATTCTCAGCATTATGCAACAAAGCTTTTAAGGCAAATTCTCAAAATATTATGATGATTCCAATGAATATTCGTGAGGATGATCTATACTTCACCATCAGCAATATGAAAAAATCTCATGTCAACGGTGCCGTTATCTCAAATGAGTATGTGAGCAAAGTGGTGGAGATATTAGACAGCTCAAGCGGACTTGTGAAGCGCAGTGGAATGTGTGACATTGTTTTTAAAGAAGGCGAATCATTACGCGGTGATATATTTGCAACAAGAGTGCTTTTAGAAAAGCTAAAAGATTTACGTATCACAAAAGTTGCGATGATTGGAACTTCAGCACATGCAAAAGCTTTTGCCTTGATGGCTTGCGGATTTCAAGTCAGTTATTTTTATGACAACTTAGAAGAGTTGATGCATTTTTGCCAAGATTTGGAGCTAAGCACTCCTGATGTGAATAGAATTGCCCAGGGTATGGAATTAGACCTTAGTGATTATGAGGCAGTTCTTGATTTTTCAGATTTCACATCTCTAGATATGATTAGCAACTTGGCTCCATACAGTTTTGATATGAAAAACACCAAAGAGTATTCCGCTCTTAAAACAAGAGCTCATCATTTAAATGCAAACTACATTGCTTATGATGATATGATAGA
>JACNLH010000065.1 GCA_014381585.1 Candidatus Sulfurimonas ponti | reverse complement strand
GAGTGTACTTATAATTGAGTATGTTCAAATCCACTAATTCATTTGTAAAGAGATGATTGCTAAGATTTAATGCACTATCCAACATATTCTGCTCATTTGTACATTTAAATAATGTGAAGATATATCTAGTTTGATTATTCATACAAACAAGATAACATTTTTTTATATAAATCTATAAAGAAATGTTATCTTATTTTTGGGAAGAATAGCGAGTGCTACTTATAATCACACTCACTGTATAAAATAATTAAAGAGCTTTACTCATTATTCTATTTAATCTTGCAATAAAATCCGCTGTATCACTTAACTCTTGACCATCAAACAGTTTTGCCTGATCTAATAGAACATGCGCTGCATCATTAATTAAATTTTGATCAGCTGAATCTTTTAATTTTATCAATAGTTCATGATTTGGATTGATTTGAAGAATTGGTGCCGGTTCCGGAGTGTCACCACCCTGACCCATTTGCTTCATCATCTGGGCCATCATATACGACGGATCCTCTTTATCAACTTTAATGGCAACTGGTGAATCAATTAAATCAGATGTGGTTTCAACAGATTTAACAGCGTCGCCAAGAGCATCTTTGAATTCTTTTGCCAAACCTTCATATGTCGCAGCAATTTCCTCTTCTGCTTTTTTCTCTTCTTCAGTTTCTTCAAATTTTGCATCAGCCACTGCGACTAATTTATACCCCTTATAGTCAGTCACCATAGGGAAAATAATTGTATCCACTTCTTCATTTAAGACTAAAACATCAATCCCTTTAGCTTTAAATCTCTCTAGTGCCGGTGAAGATTTAAGCATAGACAGTGCAGCTTTACCTGTAATGTAGTAAATCTCTTTTTTCTCTTCGTCTATATTTTTAACAAAATCTTCAATCATAACTTTAGAATCAGAATTAAGTGTGTTGAATTGTATAAGTTCTAAAATTTTCTCACGATTGTCAAAGTCGTTATAAAGACCCTCTTTAAGAACATTTCCAAATTCAGCGTAAAAAGTGTCATATTTTTCTTTATCTTTTTTAGAGATTTTTGCAAGTTCTGAAAGAACCTTTTTAACAGATGTTTTTTTGATTTTATCCATAGTTGCATTTGATTGTAAAATCTCACGAGATACATTTAACGGTAAATCTTTAGAATCAATCACACCGCGTAAAAATCTAAGATATGTCGGCATAAGTTCTTTTTCATCATCTGTGATAAATACGCGGTTGATGTAAAGTTTAATACCTGTTTGATAATCAACTCTGTAAAGATCCATAGGAGCTCTTGATGGGATATAAAATAATGTTGTATACTCTACAGCACCTTCTGATTTGTTATGCATCCAAGCTAATGGCTCTTCTGATGAATGCGCAATAGAACTATAAAAATCTTTATATTCATCATCACTTACATCTTTTTTGGCAATTGTCCATAATGCATTTGCACGATTTATCTGCTCATTTTCTATCTCAGTTCTTGAAGGTTCTGTTTCTTCACCATCATCATCTGTAACTGCTGGAATATGCTTTTCTTTATCCATAAAAATCGGAAAAGGAATATGATTGGAGTATTTTTTAATAATTGTTTCTATTCTATGTGCTTCTAGGAACTCATCTTCATCATCCTTAAGATGCATAACGATTGTAGTGCCATGACCATCTTGAGTGGTGTTTTCAATGTCAAATTCACCATCACCGGCACTTCTCCATAAAAGAGCTTGATCTTCACCGGCTTTTTTCGTTGTCACTTCCACTTTATCTGCAACCATAAAACAAGCATAGAAACCAACACCGAACTGGCCAATAAGGTTAGAATCTTCTTTTTGATCACCTGTGAGGTTTTCTAAAAATGCTTTTGTACCGGATTTTGCAATCGTACCGAGATTATTCATTAAATCTTCTTCGTTCATTCCGATACCAGAATCTTTAATAGTTAAAGTTTTTGCTTCTTTGTTTGCAACAATATCAATACGAGGTGCAAAAGTCACATCTTTATATTTATCGTCAGTTAAAACCAACATATTTAATTTGTCTAGTGCATCTGAAGCATTAGAAACCAACTCACGTATAAATATTTCTTTATTTGAGTAAAGTGAGTGAATCATTAAATGTAATATTTGATTTGCTTCTGTTTGAAACTGATGTTTTGCCATGTTTAATTTCCTTGAATAATTTGTGGCAGTATAACAAAAAAAGGTTAATAGTTACAAACTAAATCAACTTACCTTAGTCCAAGTGACTAAAGTTTATTTAGTCTAAAAATAAAGTTATTTTTGATATAATCTCAAAATGCAAACAGATTTCATAGAATTAATAGAACCAACACCCGTACTACGTACTAAAAAATGTAAATTCATATCATTTTTAATACGAATATTTTTACAATACACAACATTTATAGCTGCTTTACTTGCTTGGTATATATATGATTATTTTATCGCTATAGCAATTCTTTTACTTTCGTTTATCATCATGGGAATCATTCGTTCAAAGATTAGAAATGCTGTTATTCCATCTAATCAAAAAGAGTATCAGTATAACGACCAGGGGATAGCAGACTGGTACGTTGCAAGAGAGTTATGTATAGAACTCGAAGACGAATAAGTTTATATTTTCCTTGCTATAAGCAGTGTAGAGATATCCATAGAAAAACTTTTTGTATAAAGTATTTCAAATCCGGCTGCTTCTAATTCATCTTGCATATTGGCCACTGTTGAAAAATCTTCTATTGAGTTTGGTAAGTATTCATAAGCTTCAAGGTTGTTAGAAATTATGCCGCCGACTTTTGGAAGTATTTTATTCATATAAAAATCTCTTATTTTACCAAGCAATGATGGATTTTCATTTTTCATAAATTCTAAGATCACCACTAAACCGTCTTTTTTAAGAACTCGATTGAATTCCTCAAGTGCTTCTTTACGTTCAACAACATTTCTAATACCATAGGTGATACTTAAAATGTCACTGCTCGCATCATCAAGCGGAATCTCTGTAGCTTTAGATATATGATAGTTAAAAGCAGGATATTTTTTCCTTGCCACATCCACCATACCGACTGATGGATCAATACCAATAATCTCATCGACTTGTATTTGTGCTTTTTGCGCACGTTTTTTCCAAAAATCCATCATATCGCCAGTGCCACAGGCAACATCTACAATTTTTTCTATAGATTTATGATTGTAAAAATCGTATGATAAATCACAGGCTTTCCTTCTCCAAGATTTATCCACACCCATACTCATGACACGGTTCGCTGTATCGTATGTCGGTGCAATATTATCAAACATTGAGACTATTTTTTCTTGTTTTTCTTGTTCTTGAATCATCATTCAGCCTTCTTTTTTCATCCACATAATTATATCTTGAGTCTCTTTTTGTATATTTAAAAATTGAAACTTATCGTTATTTTTATTTATTATATCACTTCCACCAAACTTTGGAGCAATGTAGCATAAAAAGTAATCTACATACTCTTTTGAGAGCTCATACATACTCGATGTACCTTCAATCATAATATTTTTATACTCGTTTAACTTTGTAAAATCATTTTCAATAAAGACTTTTCTATTAGGTGTCTTAAATAAAGGAATTGTACTGTCAAAATCTTTTTCACGTGAGAGTATTAAGATATCTGGAGCCTTTCCACCCACGAGCCTAGCATCAAGTGTCGGTCTGTCAATACGTACAGTATTGCCGCCAATAACTAATAAATCGCAAACATCCCGCATAGCGTGAACATTCTTACGAGATTCCAAAGAAGATATTTCACCACCATCAGTTGTACCGTTAAGTCTCTGTGCCCACTTAAAAAATACAAAGCTTTCATTACGCCATTTATTAAATGGCTCAAGCAATAAATCACACTCTTCTTTTAATAACTCCGTATATACAATGCAGTTGTTTTTAGACAATATCATATTCCCATTTTCTGCTTCTGGATTGCTATCATAACTACCAACATACACTTCTTTAATACCAAGTTGGGAAATTAAAGAAGCGCATGATGGTGTTTTTCCAAAATGAGAGCATGGCTCTAAGGTGGTGTATAACTTTGCATTGTTAAAAAGATTATTATGATTGCTTAAGAGGTGTGTATGTATATCAACTGAACTCTCTAAGGCTAAGATATAAGAGTCTTGTGTAAGTTTATAATAGGCTGATTTCAATGCGTTTACTTCAGCGTGTGCTTCTCCGGCACGTCTATGTGCTTCAACTGCTAAAACTTCACCATTGCTTCCAACAATACAACATCCCACAGCAGGATTTGGATATGTCAAACCTTGATATTTCCAAGCCTCATCCAAGGCTAGTTTCATAAAAAAGTTATTATCTGTTACCATTCAAAGTAAGTTTTTGCTTTAACAATATCATTGAATTCCACTTCAATTGTTCCATCTTCAGTTTCTATAAAAATTTTTGAACCTTCAACTTTAGTTAAAAGACCTCTATGTTTAGCTTTTTGGGTTCCTAAAACAGAAACTTTTTCACCGATACTCAGTTTAAAATGTTGCAAGCTAGTCAGTTTTCTTTCAATTCCTGGACTTCCGACTTCGAGTCTATAATCTCCAGAAACAGGAGGTGTGACATCCAAAAGTGGTGAAATAAGATGTGTTAAATCCACACAAGTATCAAGACTCACACCTTTTCGCTTAGAGTCTTCCACTTCTTTAGAAAGAACACTTACACGGTATATAGTTTCTTCACCTTCGTTTACAATAGATATATCAAAAAGTTCTAAATCAACAGATGCTACAAGTGAGTTTATATCGCTTTGTAATGACATTATTCTTCCCCTTTATCTTTAGAGATACGTTTAAATAATTCTTCAATATTTTGTGCTTGTTTTAAATGCTCATCAAATTCAAATGTAAATGTGGGACAACGGTACCAACCCTGATCTTTCAAACAATGTGTTTCTATGATTGGACGGGCTTTACGAAGCAGTTTTAGGTAATCTCTTTTTTCCTGTTCTGTAAATTCTGCAGGATCTAGATAAACTTTAGCATCACTTTTACCACGAGAACATTTAACTTCAATAATACTAAGTTCATGAAGTCTTTTATCATTCATTGCCCCAAGTGCTTGAGGAATGAGTTCACAGAGAACTGATTCAGTTCTCTTCAGTTTGATTTGTGCTTCAGTCATTTATAAAGAAACTTTTTGCTCAACTTTTTTGAATGTTTCAAGTATATCACCAGGTATAACATCATCATAGCCACTAATAACAACACCACACTCGTAACCATTACCAATCTCTTCAACATCATCTTTGAATCGTTTAAGTGAAGTAAGTTCACCTTCATAATGAACAACACCATCACGAATAACACGAACCATACCACCACGGATAAGACGGCCGTCAACAACAACAGAACCGGCAACAACACCTTTAGGTATTTTAAATACTTCTCTAACTTCTGCTTGACCAGTGTTTTCTTCAGTATATTTCGGAGCCATCATACCAGTTAACATTCCAGTGATGTCATCAATTAATTGATATATAATTGAGTAAGTTCTGATCTCAACACCTTTTTGCTTAGCAGATGCTTTAACTGCCCCTGTAGGACGAACATTAAATCCAAGAAGAACACAGTTTTCAGAGTTGTTCACCAATTCAACATCATTCTCTGTAATTCCACCAACACCAGAAGATATGATATTCACTTTAACTTCATCATTTCTAAGTGCTGTAATCGATGATTTAATAGCCTCAAGTGTACCGTGAACATCAGTTTTGAGAACAACTTTAAGAGATTTAAGGTTACCTTCTGCAATCATAGAAGTCATATCTTCTAAAGTAGATTTTGTACTGATTGAGAGTTCTTTATGTCTATCATATTCATGACGTTTAAGAGCAAATTCTTTAGCTTCTTTATCACTATCCATAACCATCATAATCTCGCCGGAAGCAGGAACTTCATTTAGACCCGCAACAACTGCTGTATGAGATGGTAAAAGAGTCTTAACTTGTTTCCCCTTTTCATCAAGCATCGCTTTGACACGACCATAAGCTGCACCACAAACAACATAATCTCCAACTTTAAGAGTACCATTTTGTACAATAACTGTTGCTACTGGACCACGGCCTTTTTCTAATGAAGACTCGATAACTGCAGCTTTCGCCAATGCATTTTTATTTGCTTTGAGTTCTAATATTTCGGCTGTGGTAAGAATATTTTCTAATAAATCATCGATACCCATACCTGATTTTGCAGAAACAGGAACAAATTCTATATCCCCACCCCAATCAACTGGATTAATACCGTGTTCAGCCATTTGACCTTTAACCATATCCGGTTGTGCAGTCTCTTTATCCATTTTATTAAGTGCAACAATAATCGGAGCACCAGACTCTTGAGCCATTTTAATTACTTCTAGAGTTTGAGGCTTAACACCATCATCAGCTGCAACAACAATTACTATGATATCTGTGATATCTGTACCTTTTTGACGCATATGAGAGAATGCCGCGTGACCCGGAGTATCTATAAATGTAATTGGTTTACCATGTTGTTCAATTGTGTATGCACCGATATGTTGCGTAATTCCACCAGCTTCACCGTCAGTCACTTTTGCTTCACGAATAGCATCTAGTAAAGAAGTTTTACCATGATCAACGTGACCCATAATTGTAATAACCGGAGCTCTCTCAGTTGCATCCGGATCTTCTTCTATATCTTCTTCAGTATGAGTGAATTCATCTTTAGGATCAATGATTGTCACTTCAACTTCAAATTCTTCAGAAAGAATTTCAATCTCGTCATTTCCAAGAAAGTCATTTTTTGTCTTCATTATACCAAGGTCAAAAAGAACTTTAATAATATCAGACATTGGTCTGTTTAATGCTTCAGCGAACTCATAAAGACGGATGTCTTCTGGAATTTCAACGTGAGTGATAATCTCATCTTCTTGTGTTGCTTTGGCGTATTTTTTTCTTTTATCTTTACGAACTTTTCTACCACGAGGTGCTTGCTTTTTGTTCGCATTTCTACCAGCTGGCTTAGGTGCTCTGGGTTTTCTAGGTTCTTCAACTGGAAGAGGAGCTCTTTCTGTAGAGTTTAAATCAAGTAATGTGACTTGGTCATCCATATCCATTGATACATCAGCCATTGCCCCGCCAAAAATATCTATCCTCTTACCTTGTTCTTGTTTTCTAGCAGTCGATGTAGATGACTTTGATTTTTTCTTTTGCGCCAATTCTTCTAAAACTTCAGCACTCATTTTTCCATATGAGGAAACAGCTGTTTGTTTTGTAGGTAAAGAATAATTCTCTTCAACTTTTGGTTTTTTCTTTTTAACAATTTTTAAACCGGATCTTTTAACCTGAGGCACAATTGTAGTTTTAAGAGGTGAAGCACCTTTAACTGCTTTTTCAGTTTTAACTTCTTCTTTACTAGTTGCATCAGATACAGCTTTTTCAGTCACTTCTGAAGTTTTCACAACTTCAACAATCTCTTCTTTAACTTCAACCGGAGTATCACTTGGAGTTTCTACAGATACTTTTTTAACTACTTTCTTTATTTTTGGAGCTTCCGGCGCTTTTGTTTCACCACTCATAATAAATTTCATTAAATTATCTGCTTCTTCCATTGTAACTGAACTATTCGCTGCTTTTGCTTCTATATTTAAATCCAAAGCTTTTTTAAGAACGTCTTTTGAAGTTATTCCCAATTCTGCTGCTATTTCACTTACTTTAACTTTTTCTGTCATCAGTGATGATCTCCTTTAGTGCTATTAAAATCTTGTCTTTTTCGCCACTTTTGCATTGTCGCATAAGCGCTTTAATAATTCTCTTTTCATTACTAAGACAATCATTACATATGTAAAAACTTCTTCCACTATTGCTAAAAGCTTTTAGTAAACCTTCTTTACATTGAAGTCTTACTAAAAGCTTTTGCTCCTGCCTTTCTCTGCATGAGATACACATTCGAATAGCTTGATGAAAATTTTTCGCCATTATATCTAAAACTTGCTTTAATTAATAGAGTTACTTCTCTATTATGAGACCATTATTATCAAAGTCTAAAATCTTCACAGCAAAGTCTGGAAATTTTTGACTTAATTTATTTGCAATCATTGCAGAGTCTTCATCATATGCCATTGAAAAGAATGTTGATCCGCTTCCTGAGAGTGTACTCATTAAAGCACCGCTTTCATATGCTATTTTTTGTACAGAAAATAGTTCGGGCAACATTTTCATTCTTGCCTTTTGATGAAATCTATCTTGTGATGCCAACTTTAACATTTCCCAATCCTCATTAAAAAATGCAGCCACACTTAATGCTGTATGAGATAAATTATATGTTGCATTTTCTTTTGAATACGATTTAGGAAGTAAAGTGCGCCCTCTAGCTGTATTCATCTGTTTATTTGGAATTACAACAATTGCTTTTATATAGTCTGGTAAATGTTTCTTTTGAGAAAAAACTTTATTTTTCTCAACTGTGGCTGCATTAAATCCACCCATAACCGCCGGTGTGATGTTGTCAGGATGTGATTCGTAAACAAGAGCATGATTAAGAATTCTTCTCTTTGAGACTCTAATCCCTGCAGCTTCATGAGCCGCAGTGATTGCACTCACTATCACAGCAGATGAAGATCCCAGACCTCTTGACATAGGAATTTGGTTATAAAAGGTGAATTTAAAATTTTGTTTATTGTTAGTTAAGCGAGAATAGTGTTCATTAAAAATACTGATAAAAAGATTATTTCCTTTTAAACGGGGGTTGTTTTCACCTTCACCTTTTATAGAAACAGAAAAAAATTTTGAGTGATGAAACTCTACACGGTTTCGTAAATCCACTGCTAAACCTAAAGAATCAAATCCTGGTCCCAAGTTTGCACTTGTCGCTGGTACACTTATTGTCATAATTGCAAATAGCCTTATTGTTATCTAAGCTACAGCACCTATACTGTAAAGTGGTGCAGCTGTTTGTGTGAACTCATTATAATCTAGCACATCTGGAAGAGTGAAAGAAGCTTCTGGCACTATTTCTAACTTTTGAGTTGTGATTTCTGAGCCTATTTTAACAAAACATAGCTTTCCAATCGCTTTTATTGCCTGGTTTTTATTAAAATAAAAAGCATCTGTTGCAAAAAGTGGTTTTTTTTTTAAAATACTCAAAGACTTTAAAAATATATACGCAACTTTAATAGCCATAAAACTGCCTGGTCCGTTTGCATAAAAAAGTTTTTCGACACAATAAGAGTCAAAAATTTGCTTATACAGAATGGGTAAAACATCTGAGCTTTTTTTATCAGACACGATAGTCTCTATGAGCCTGTTGTCTTCATAAATTCCAATTTGAATAGGTGAAGATAAAGCCACCAGAAGAACGTCAACTTTTTTAAGCATACGCTTTTTCTAACTCCGCAGTTTTTTCTCCTACAAGTTCTATGACTTCAAAATTTTCTGGATTCTTCAGTAGTTCTAGTGTAAGTTTATGATTAAGATCATGGCTTCCGGCCAAGGCTTCATAGTTTCCTACAAAGTTCATGCCGATTAAAGACATATCTCCGATAGCATCAAGAATTTTATGTCGTACAAACTCATCTGTGAATCTCAAACCTTCCGGATTTAAAACTTTTTTTTCATCTAAAACAATTGCATTTTCTAAAGAACCGCCTAAAGCCAAACCTTTGGAACGAAGATATTGCACTTCATGTAAAAAACCGAATGTTCTAGCACGGGAAATTTCATTTTTATAAGACTCTTTAGTGAATTCTAAAACATAATCTTGATCTTGAATCACCGGATGAGGGAATTTAATCCTAAAATCATATTTTAAATCCGGTGAAGGAGACAGTTTCACATACTTATCTCCTTCTTGCACAATAATATCTTTTTTGATTCTCATCACTTTTTTCGGTTTATCCTGTTCTTCTAAACCTGCCTCATCCAAGAGCATACAAAAACTTGCCGAACTTCCGTCCATGACAGGAACTTCATCAGCATCAACAATAACCTTTAAATTATCTATACCATATGCATAAATAGCCGAAAGTAAATGCTCAATTGTAGAAATAACATGACCTTCTCTTCCAATAACCGTGGCCATTTTTGTATCAACCACATTTTCGGGAATTAAGGCGATTGCCACATCAACATCACTGCGATAAAACACTATGCCGCTATTTGAAGCTAAAGGTTCTAATTTCAGTCTCACCGCCGAACCTTTATGAAGACCGATTCCAACAAGTTCAACTGGCTTTTTTATCGTAGTTTGATACATATATATCTCCTTTATCAAAGAAGTGAATTCTTTAATAAATTCCCCTCACTGAAGCTATGCCTTTTGGCAAGATTTTTATTTTACTAGCTTTTATTTATTATCTTTTTCGATTCGTTAATCACATCTGTGATATTCAACTTAATCCATTGTGTGTCCATCCACTCTTCTGGACGCACTTCAACACCTTGCACAAGAACACCAAAATGTAAATGATCCCCCATAGCATAACCGCTTTTACCCGTATTTGCTATATCCATTTTAGCAGAGGTTTCATCATCAGTATGCACATTCATACTTGAACAATGTCCATAAATTGTATATAAACCTAAACCATGATCTAGCATAGGCATGTTACCATAAAGACCATTATAGTCTGCATAGACAACTTTCCCACCATTTTGCGGCTTAATACTAGCCATTGCATTAGAAGCTAAGTCAAGTCCTAAATGGTAAGATTCACTGACTTTTTCACCTTTATACAGGTAGTTTCTATGATCACCGAAAGATGCAACAACTTTTGCATTTTTAAGTGGGTACATTTTATTTATATTAAAGTCATCCACTTGTTCTTGTGACACTATTGATGAAAGAGTGTGGATCAGCTTTTCATTTTTTTCCCGCACTGTTTCGTTAATAATTTTAAACTGTTCAATCGGATCATAAACACCTTGCGTCTCTTGAAACTCTTCAGCTAAATCAGCAATCTTCCCTGATAAAAATTCATCTGTGATTTTAATATTGGAAACTTTATACTTTTTAGCTTTTAAATATAAAGGAATGTGTGTTTTTTTGATATTATCCGCATTATCTTCAGCAACAATTGTTGCCTCAAAACTCTCACTTGTTATTGGCCATGCCATAAGTGAAATATAGTAACCTTCTTTATAAAATGCTTGTGGCTTAAACTTCTTTTGTGTGTTTGTTTCAATATATATATCTTTTAAATTTTCATCTGTCACCTTAAAAATAACAAGCGCTGAACCACCTTTTTTAATTCCATAAGAATTGCTCACTATACTCGTATTAGGTCTTCTTTTATCTATTAAAATGTGGAATTTTTTTATAACAGTGTTACCTTTTAAGAAATTCCAAGAACTTGCATCTCTGACTTCAACACTGATGGTTATTTCATTATCCTTAAGTGCAAAAGCGCTTCTTGGAGGCTTAACTTCCAATTTTAAAGATTTTTCAGGATCTATTAATTGTTCATGTGCAAGAGTTGATTCACCCTTAGAACTTTTAAAAGTGACTTTATAAGCTTTAACACCGCTTTCATCATCTATATGTAATTTCAATGGTTTTTTTAAATTCCAATATCCATTATTCTCCATTGTGATAACCGGTGCGTCTTTTTCAAATGTCGATGATGTGTTCACATACACTGCTGCTGCGATAATCAAGCCTAATAGGATGATCCCCAATGTTGATTTAGATTTGTTTTTTCCCAAACTATACTTCCTTGTTTATTAGTTTTAAAATTTCTTCTAATGCATTTTCCAAAGAAGATGCATTATTCATAGAAAAAACCTCTTCGCTTTTATATTCACCCTCTACGGATGAATATAAAGAGCCGGTTATGTTTCCATCTTCGTTCTCTTTTACAAGAAGAGACAATTCCACTGTCGGTAAAAACAATGCTTCTTTTAATGCTCTCTTACAATCCTCATTCATTGCTCCGGTCTTTTTCATATCTTCATTGCTTACTAAAAAGACCGCGACTTTAGCATTTTTAATTAAACGCATATTGCTTAACATCAAAGCTTTTAGTTTCAGGCTTGATAATGACTGATATTGCATTACGTATTTATTACACAATTTAAACTCTGCACCGGATTCTATCAATACTTTAGAAGTAGCAAATATTGTACCATCCAAGGTGTCTGATAGAAACCCGTTTGTATCTTCTAAAAGTCCTGCGTATAATGCAGTGGCCATCTTTTTATTAAGGCTTATCTCGTTTTCTAGAAAAAAATTATAGAGCATTTGACTCACACCTCTCACATCTGAGTTTATAACACTGTATTCTATATTTATTTCCAACTTCACATCATTATCACACCCTAAGTAGATTGCAAAATCAGCCGAAGATGGAAAAGAGTTTCTAATTTTTTCAAACCATGGTAAAAAAGAGAATCTAGAATCTAAACTTTTAGTTGCGCAATACAATGAAACTTTTTTATGAAGTCGTAGCAAGTGCGTGTACATCGCACTCGCAGCACCTAGTGAATCAGCCCCTGGATTCATCTGAGTTATAAGCACTATATGATCAGCTTTATCTATTCTTTGCATAATATCTTTCATTAAATGCAATTATACTGTTTTTCTATTTATTGTTCATTTTATAAACATACGCGAGTACTTCTGCAACTGCTGCGTACAAGGCTTCTGGGATCGGTCTGTCTAAATCCACATCATTATATAAACTTCTTGCCAGAGGAGGATTTTGAACAATATGAACATTATTCTCCCGTGCAACTTTTTTTATCTGTTGTGCAATATTATCCATTCCTTTTGCAACTATAATCGGTGCGCGTTTTGTTTCATCATACTTCAGGGCCACTGCATAATGCGTTGGATTTGTAATAACCACATCAGCGTTGGGAACTTCAGACATCATCCTTTTACTTGACATCTCCATCTGTTTTTGTCTGATTTTCGCCTTAATCAGCGGGTCCCCCTCCATATTTTTCATCTCATCTTTTATCTCTTGCTTACTCATTTTAAGCCCGTCAAAATACTGTTTTCTCACAATAATCAAATCAATTAATGCAAAAATAAAGATAATAAACAACATAACAAAAGCAATGACAATCATTTTATCCACAAGCCAATCAAGTTGATCCCCTAAAGAAAAAAGTGCCACAGTCGGAAGTTCTTCTATAAAAAGAAAGAAGAAGATAAATCCAACCCCCAAGGTGGTGAAAGCCTTAAAGGTGATCTTCACCCCTTCTATCATTTTCTTCATTGAAAAAAGGTTTTTCGTTCCCTTGATTGGATCTATTTTTTTAAAGTCAGGCATAATCGCCTTAACTGTGAACAAGAAACCGAATTGTCCAAGCGCAGCAACCACACCCGCTATAGCCACAGCGATAGCCAATGGCATTATTATAAGAAGAAAGCCTTTAATGGTCACTATCGCGATATCAATCATAAAAAGTTTATCAAGGGGTGTGCCAATAAGAGAAAAGTAGTATTGAAAAAGTAAAACAGTCTGTTCACTCATAAAAGGAAAAAGTAATAAAAAAGAAAGAATAGCAACAAAAAGAGTGACTACACCTGAGGCGTCTTGAGACTTGGGAACATTCCCTTCTTCTCTGGCATCATCTATCTTTTTCTGGGTGGGTTCTTCAGTCTTTTCCTGATCATCAGCCATCTGTTATAAGCTTAATCCATCTTCATAGATAAATCAATCCAATTTGCTTGGTGAATTAAAGAACCGCTGCTAATAGCATCCACTCCTCTTTTAGCATAAGATTCTATTGTGTCCAAAGAGATATTCCCACTTGCTTCTAAAAGAATATGAGGGAAACTTTTATCTCTAAAGCTGACCACTTCAAAAATTTCATTCAGAGTCATATTGTCACACATAACAATATCACTCCCTGCTTCCATAGCTTCACATGCCATTTCAAAACTCTCAGCCTCGACTTCTATTTTTGAGGTGAAAGGAATCTTTTTTCTTGCTTTTTCTATATAGTCTTTTAAATTGTTTATAGTTTTTAGGTGCGTGTCTTTTATCATTAAAGAGTCATCTAAACCCATACGATGATTCACCGCTCCGCCGCATCTCGTTGCATATTTTTCAAAGACCCTTAAGAGTGGTCTGGTTTTGCGGGTGTCAAGAAGTTTCACCCCATAAGGTTCAACGATTTCTACATATTTACGGGTGAGTGTCGCTATAGAACTTGCATGTAAAAGGATGTTTAAAAGTGTTCGCTCAATTCTTAAAAGTGTATGCGAGTCTCCCTTCAAACTCAGCAGCACTTCACCAAATCCAAATGATTCACTATCTTTTTTATTCCATATAATTTCAAAATCTTCAAGGGCGGCAAGTGCATTCGCATATTCAACTCCCGCTAAAACACCCTCACACTTAGAAATGATTTTTGCTGAAGCATCTTTAGTGGGTTCTACAAGTGCATATAAATCTCCACGACCCACATCTTGAGCAAGACTTTGCTTTACAAATTCTTCAATCATAATGCCAACATTCTTTCTAGGGCTATTTTGGCCCATTTTTGTGTTTTTTCATCTATATGGATTTCATTTATAGGTTCACCATCATCAATAGCTTTTAAAGTGAGATACACATCTTCCAATGTTGTTTCATTCATAGTCGGGCACTCGGGTTTAGTTGACGAAAGTATATATGTGTTTTTTTCCCGTAAACGATTTACCATGTTGAACTCTGTGCCAACAGCGATTTTTTGATCAAGCGGCAACTCTTTGATATACTTGATAAGCTGTGATGTAGAACCGACAAAGTCAGAAGCATCACAAATTTCAGGATCACATTCCGGATGAACTGCAATCAATATACCTGGAAACTTCTTTCTGTAAAATGCAATATCATCAAGAGAGAAAAGTTGATGAACTGAGCAAAAACCATCATAACAAATGATGTCATTCTCTTTAGGATCGCCACCGTCTCCAATGACCATGGATTTCAGTCCCATCTGATTTGCTATGTTTTGTCCCAAACATCTATCTGGAACAAATAAAATCTTTTTCCCTTCTTTTAAGGCTTCAGTAATGATAAACTTTGCATTAGAACTTGTGCAAACAAGTCCACCCATTTCACCGACTTTGGCTTTTACATCAGCATTTGAGTTGATATAGGTGATAGGTAAAATATTTTCTTTTGAAATTCCATTTTTTTCCATGAAAGCAACAGACTCATCAAAATAAAGTCCATCAATCATTTTTGCCATTGCACAACAAGCAATTTTCGGCATTACAACTCTTTTATCGGGGCTAAGCACTTTCACACTTTGTCCCATAAATCCAACACCGCAAAAGAGAACAAATTCTGAATCATCATCTCTTGTTCTTGTAGCAAGTTCCAGTGAATCACCTGTGATATCACCAATATCAAAGACTTCATCTCTTTGATAAAAATGCGCTACAACTGTCACATCTAATTTATTTTTTAATTCATTGATTTTTTGTGTAAGTTCTTCGTTTGTAAATTGCAAAAAAATATCCTATATATTATTAATCGAATAATTATATCAAAAATATTATTTTTGAACGTCTCTTAAAAATGTGAGTGTTTAATTTTATACTTTTTTTATAATTAAATCCTCTAGCTCTTCAATCGGTAAAGGTTTGCTAAACAAATAACCCTGATAAGAAAGACATCCAT
>JACNLH010000007.1 GCA_014381585.1 Candidatus Sulfurimonas ponti | reverse complement strand
ATATCAAAATTAGCTGTAAGTTATATAAGTTTTTATACTACTTTTTGTAATTAAAAATATATAGAGAGTGTATGAAGTTTGGGGACACAATACTTTTCATCTAATTTAATTTTTGAAATAGATAATTTTTTAGATAGTCCTGATATTGAAATATATTTTATGCCTGACATGCTTCTCTCTTTTTATAGATTTTATTGTTTTAGGTGCAATCATAACGACTGTCGTGAGCAATAATTTTCCCGCTAGGGTAAATTATTGGTCTCCTCGTATTTGTTGGACTTCATCTGTGACTTCAATTGTCACTCTGGGAAAGTCTCTATCTGATGGAGCATAATAGCTAACAATTTTTGCACTTACTAGTATGCCGTTATCAATCTTTTTTGCTAAACTTTTTGCAGTATTAGACTTGATAAATCCAATACTTTTATAACTTTTTCCAAGCAATCCAAATAGTTTTGGAATTTCTAGCAAGACAGAGATAGCATATTTATCATGCTGATTTGTTGGATCTCTCTTTAAAATAACTTTCATTCCATCTTTACAATGGGCTTTTATTATTTTGTCTCTACCTTCAAATCCTGTACCTGCAACAATTGCATTTTTTCGCATAATGCTTCCTTTGTAGTCTAACTATTTGATCAACTACATTGTATGTAAATTAACCTTAAATCACATAAATAACTTGCATTCTATTTGTAAGTTAAAAAGCCATATTTTGTTAAATTGATGTCAATTTGTCATATTTTTGATAAAAAAGAGAAAATATCTATAAAATTTTTAAAGTTTGAGTATTTGTTTATTGGTGTATACTCATGTAGTTTTAGAAATGAACAAAGCTGAAGTTATGAGTCCTTTAGATTTTTAGCATAAAAAAGTATAATACCGGTAATAAAAAGGGAACATCATGATAGAAAGATTTTATTTAAAAGATTTTTTGAGTTTTAAAGAAGTTGAGTTGAATTTAAATAATGGACTTATAGTCTTTTCTGGTCCTAGCGGTAGCGGTAAATCTATTTTGATGAACTCTATTTTGTCTTCTCTTGGGGCTAGTTCTTGTGAAGCAACTTTATGTGAGTCAAGTGTGTCTTGGCAACTCGACGGTGAAGAGATGGGTATAGAAAATGAAGATATCAATGTTTTTAAGCATATCAAAAAAGAAAAATCCCGTTATTTTATAAATAATCATACAGTTTCCAAGAAATCAATGTCCTTACTTGGCTCAAAGTATATTAGACATCTTAGCCTAAAAGATTTCAGTGACTTTGAGAACGATAATCTTCTTTGTATACTTGATGATAGAATCGAATCCAAGACAGGAAATATTCAAACTCTAAAAGCTAAGTATAAGAATGCTTTTCTTGAGCATAAACATATTAAAAAAGAACTTGAGCAGATAGAAGAAGAAGAAAGACGTATCGTTGAGCTCAAAGAGTTTGCGGCTTTTGAGATAAAAAAGATAGAAGATATCAACCCTTCCTTGTCTGAAGATGAAGAGTTGATTAAAATCAAAAAAGAGCTTTCAAAAAAAGAAAAGGTTCTGGAAAATATAGAATCTGCAAATGCCATTTTTGAGCATGAATACAAAGTTTCAAGCGCTTTGGAGTCCCTGGATATAGACAGCTCTTTTTTTGATGATGCGATAAACGAACTTCGCGCTATTTTAGATAATGCTCAAGACAGATTTGCAGCTCTTGATGATGTTGAGATTGAAGAAGTTCTTAACCGAATTGAAGAGCTTAGCGGATTAAAAAGAAGATATGGAAGTATAGAAGAAGCTCTAGAGTACAAAGAGGTGAAGAAACTTGAGTTGCAAAAGTATGAAAATATAGAGATTACAAAAGGGGATTTAACTCTTCAGGTTAAAAAATTAAGTGATATTGTGCAGAAGTCAGCTCATGAAATCTCTGTATTGCGGGAAGCAGAAATAGCTTTTTTTAAAAATGATTTAAACAAGCACTTAAAAGAGCTGTATCTTCGTGAAGCTGAACTTAGCATCAAAGAGATAGAACCGGAGAGTCTTGGAAAAGATTCAATACAAATCAAACTCAACAACACCGAGCTGCAAAAAGTGAGCACTGGTGAATTCAATCGTCTAAGACTTGCTATTTTAGCGCTCAAATCAGAATTCATGAATCAAAATGGCGGTGTTTTAATGCTTGATGAGATTGATGCAAATCTTAGCGGTGAAGAGTCTATGAGCGTTGCTAAAGTGCTAAGACAACTCTCTAAGCATTTCCAAATCTATGTTATATCTCATCAGCCACAGCTCACGTCTATGGGAGATCAACACTTTCTTGTTTACAAAGATGGTGAAGAATCAAAGGTGAAAGAGCTGGATTTAAATGGTAAAATTCAAGAAATAGCTCGGATTATCAGCGGCGAAAATGTTAGCAATGAGGCCAAAGAATTTGCTAAAGAGCTTTTGGAAGTCAACAGATGTGCTTAGTCATTTCTATGATTGCGCTATTTTTGAGTTATACTTATTTCACAGCTAATAATTATGTAGCTGCTGGCGGTTCATTAGTTGTAGGGGTGGTGTCTTTATTTTTTATGATACGAAATGTGCTACATGTAAAAAAATTGAAGAAGGGGAGTGAAAATGATAATTGATACACATATTCATCTTGATGATAAAAGATATGATGATGATTTAGCTGAAGTTTTAAATCGTGCACGTGAAGCTGGAGTTAAAAGATTTATCATACCCGGGGCAGATCCAAAAACACTTCCCAGGGCCGTAGAGATTGCAGAACTTTATGGTGATGTTTATTTTGCAGTGGGGGTTCACCCTTATGACATGGATGGATTTGAAAGTTTAGATTTTGACAACTTTGTGCATCACAAAAAATGTGTGGCTATCGGTGAATGCGGACTCGACTACTTTAGACTTGAAGGAAGCGATGAAGAAAAGGCTGAGGAAAAAAAGAGACAAAAAGAGATTTTCACAGCACAGATAGAGCTTGCAAAAAAATACAAAAAACCTCTTATTGTTCACATTAGAAATGCATCCAGAGATTCCAAGGCTATACTGCTTGAGAATAATGCCCAAGAAGTTGGAGGTGTTTTACATTGTTATAACGCAGATGATGAGTTGTTAAGCCTTGCAAATAATG
>JACNLH010000054.1:11553-16253 GCA_014381585.1 Candidatus Sulfurimonas ponti | reverse complement strand
AAAAAAGTGATGCAAGAGAGTATGGACTATATGATAGATAGTGTTATAGCCCATGAATATGCCCATGCATTAATGTTTGCTCAAGGCAATATCCATACAGAATCGGATGGACATTCGCAACAATGGCAAAGAACCTGTGTGAAACTCGGTGGAAAAGATTGTCAACAGTATGTGGATCAACAAGAAATTATAATGTCTAAGATGCCATTTTAATTATAAATACAAAGGTTTAAAAAAATGGCGGCAAATGCAACAATATATAAAGCCTTACTTAACATTGCAAATATGGACACACATTACTACGAAGAACATAATCTGACTTTGGCGCAACATCCCTCAGAGAATGATTTACGTTTGATGATTCGTATTATCGCGTTTATTTTCAACGCGCATGAAGATTTGGTTTTTTGCAAAGGGATAGCCCAAGATGATGAGCCGGATTTATGGCAAAAATCTTTAGGTGGGGATATAGAGCTTTGGATAGATTTAGGTCAGCCTGATGAGAAGCGGATTAAAAAAGCTTGCGGACGTGCAGATAAAGTGATTATCTATACTTTTCAAGAAGGTATGGCTTCGTCTTGGTTCAAGCAGATAGAAAACTCACTGAAGCGTTTTAGGAATCTTGAAGTTATTTATTTAAATATAGACGCTGAAGTAGAGAGTCTTGCAAAGCGTGCTATGAAACTGCAGGCAAATATTAGTGATGGTGAACTCAGTCTTATCGAAGATGATACTACTATTTTAATAAAAAAAGATATTTGGAAGTAATGGTGAAGAAGTATTTATTATTTGACAATGACGGTGTTTTGGTTGAGACCGAGCCTTATTATTTTAAAGCGAATGTAAAAGCACTTGCAGAATTTGGCTTGGAGTTAGAGTTTGATGTGTATATGGAGATTATGGCCCGAGGCGGCACAGCTTGGGAGATAGCGCAAAAGCAAGGAATATCAAAACGTGACATAGATAAGAAGCGTCAACTTAGAGATGTTTACTACCAAGAGTTTATACAAAGCCAAGAGATAGAGATAGATGGTGTGGTGGATGTTTTAAAAGAGTTGTCAAAAAAATATAAAATGGGAATAGTCACGACCTCACGCAGGGTGGATTTTGACTTAGTTCACCAAAAAAGAGAGATAGTAAGTTATATGGATTTTACTTTATGCGTTGAAGAGTATCCTCGCGCAAAACCACATCCTGACCCTTATCTTGCCGGCATGAAAAAGTTCAATGCTTTAAAAGAAGAATGCTTGGTTATAGAAGACTCACAAAGAGGATTGACATCTGCTGTGAATGCAGGGATTGAATGTGTAGTGGTTAAAAATGAGTTTACAAAGACACATGATTTTTCAAAAGCAGATTATAGGATTGACACTCTTCATAGTTTAGAAAGCTTACTTGATAGTTTGTAAGGTTGTGAAGTTTTAAATACCTTTTACTCTACGTCTCATGATAGAGCAAAAGGTATTATTGCGAAGTAAGCTTTTAAAAGCTCACAACGGTTCAAGGGGTTGAACAGTAGAATTATAACTACAGATTACTTAAATTATAATTATATTATATAATTATAATTATAAGATGTAGTTTATTTGTAACTTTTAGTTTCTTGTGTATAGATTTTATCAACTTTTTGAGATGTTTTAACAAAATTATGCTAGTATAACATTTAACTATATTGACGCCTATGTGTTTTACCTGGGTGCAGAACTTAAAGGAATTGAAATGAAAAATAAAATAGTGTTGTTGGTTGCAAGCTTTATGGCTGTATTTGTAATGAGTGGTTGTACTATGACAAAAATGGGTATAGCGTATATGGGGTTCCCGACAGAGGCTCAAGAGGCTTATGCAGCTATGATGACTCAGTTAGGAGAAACTGGTGACCCGGCTCAGGCTATGATGAAAGAGTGGGAAATTACTGATAAGGACTTAGCTGAAGAAGATATCTTTGATGAGATGAAAAGTCTTGCAGGTGAATACAACATGAGATATGTTGGTGAAAAAGATATGTTCAGACTTCTAGATGAAGAAGTAGAAGCGTATGAAAAAGCGGGAATACCTAAAGCAGATCAAATTGTACATGCTAGAATTGGTGAATTTTGTTCTTTAATCATCGCTAAAAAAATGTTTAATCACTCTCGTTACTATGGTGGTTTTATGCCATGTCGTGTTACTTATGTTGAATATGGAGACGGTAGAAGATACTTAATCTCTATGGATATGACTCTTGCAATATTTGGTGGAACAGATAAAAAACCAATCAATCCTGAACTTATGAAAGATATGTTAGCTGTTAAAAAAGCTATGGAAGAGATTCCTGCAATTGCGGCTGGTCACGATATACCAGAAAAATAAAAATATCCTACTTCTTGTTCCCACTAAATAAGGTGGGAATTATTTTTTTAAAAATCTCTTGTTAAATAAAAACTTCATGGTTTTAAGTACCTTCGTCTTAATTTAGATATAATCTAGGACAAATACTTTACGGGGTAACTAGTGCTTAAAACACTTATAAGTAAATTCACTTTTTTTTTCTGGTTACTTTTTTTAGTCGTAACAATACCTATATATCATTATACAACGTATCATTATTTGGACTTTTTAAAAGAGTCCGAAAAAGAAAAAATAACACTTACCCTTAACGCTGTAAAACCAATCCTAGCAATTAGTATATCTTTTGATCAGCAAAATCAATTAGAAAATCTGCTTGATAGTTTACTGAAACATGAAGATATTCAAGCAATAATACTCAAAAATAATGATAATGAAGAGATATTTCTAAAATCTAAAGCTATCAAAAACTATATAAGAATATTTGAATATACAACAAGTATGATAGATCCTTTTTCTAAAGAAGTGATAGGAGTAGTAACAGTATTTTATTCAAATAAACAATTACTTCGTATGGAGAGTGAAATTTATTTCATTGTTGTATCGATTTTTTTCTTTGCATTGATTATCTTTACAATTACTTTTTTATATATACGAGGAGATCTTAAAGCTTTACGTATGGTATCTGATTCTTTAAATGCTTATGCTAATAAAAAAGTTATTAACCCCATTGTACATTTTAGTAAAAGTACAGAAGTCTCCACGATAGCAAATACCACAAATACAATGCTCTTAAGTATTGATGATTATGTAGAGCAATTAAAAATATTTAATCTTGAACTAGAAGATAGAGTTAGTAAAGGTATAGCGAAGCAACAACTTCAAGAGAGAATGATGATACATCAGTCTAGACAGGCTGCTATGGGGGAGATGTTAGAGTCTATCGCACATCAGTGGCGTCAACCGTTAAATATTATTGGTCTTGCAACAATGAGTTTAGAAACAGAATTTACTTTAGGTATCATGCAAAAACAAGAATTTTATGATAAAATGTTAATTATTTCAAATAATATAAATTATATGTCTGACACCATAGATGATTTTAGAAATTTTCTTAATCCAAATAAGGATATGCAAACTTTTTCACCAAAGAAAAGCGTAAGAGATGTTTTATCGATTATTGATGCACAACTCAAAAGTAATAATATTATATATTCTATAGAATCTGAAGAAAATATTTTAGTCAGAGGTGTAGAAAATGAATTTAAGCAAGTTCTTTTAGTTTTGTTTAACAACTCAAAAGATGCAGTTAAAGAACTTTTGCATGAGAAAATGATAAAACAAGGGATTTTAGATATTTCATTAAAGGTTAGAAAAAATTGGGTAATCATTGAAGTAAAAGATAATGCTGGGGGTATTAAACCTGACATTATAAAGGATATTTTTTCTCCATACTTTACTACAAAGGCTGAAAATAATGGTACGGGGATTGGTTTATATATAGCTAAAAATATTATTGAAACTAGAATGGAAGGCTCAATTAGTGTTGAAAATATAGACAAAGGAAGTTGTTTTACAATTACTTTGAAGTTGCATAAGGAGAATGTTTGAGAAAAATTATTTTTTTATTAATGAGTACATCGCTTATTGCATCAGAAAATGATTCTTTAAATCTTTTAGAAGATCTAAATAGTGCATCAGAAATAGCTACTCGTAGTAAACTTAATATTGATAAAACACCAGCAATCATTTCAATACTTCATGCCAAAGAGTTGATAAAGTTAGGAATAGCGAGTTTATATGAAGCTCTCGAGACTGTTCCAGGTATAGAGGTTTCTATGGGTACTGGTGGTGGTAAACAGATAAATATGAGAGGAAATAAATCTCTTATAAGGGACAAACTAAAGCTGATGATTAATGGTGTAAATGTTAATAATGAGCTTACAGGAAGTATCTTTTTTTACCTAGACCTTCCTATAGAACTTATAGAACGTATAGAGGTTATTAGAGGACCGGCTTCAGCTTTATATGGTTCTTTTGCAAATATAGGGGTTATCAATGTGATTACTAAAAATGCAACAGACAGCAATGGTGTGGTGTTTACAAAGATAAACTCAGAGGGCTACGCAACCTTAGGATTTGAGAAGCAGTTCACATTGGATAATATAAAAGTGGCACTCGATGGCTTTAGCACACACAATAATAAAAGTCGTGAATATGGACCATACACTGGTATTAGTTCGCAATCTTCATTCACCTCTTATGAAGATTTTGATGTGCAATCTGTGGGTGTGAATATTGAACTAGACAATGATATATCTTTAAACTCCAGAGTGCTTCAAAGAGATGCCGAGAATTATTATGGGTATGCTGAT
>JACNLH010000054.1:0-11149 GCA_014381585.1 Candidatus Sulfurimonas ponti | reverse complement strand
GCTCAGAAGCGACAAATATAAGAGTGACCAACATAAAGCCGGGTGTGTCGCGGGATCAATATGCATTTTATTTACATGATGTATATTCCATATCACCTGAGTTGACTTTCAATATTGGAGGTCGTTATGATTATTACAGTGATGCGGATTCTAGTTTTTCACCTAAACTCGCATTGGTTTATAATAAAAGTAATGAAGACAGTTATAAATTAATGTATCAGAGATCTTTTCGCACCCCGTCTTTTATTGAACTTTATGGACTTGAAAGCCCTTATGTGGGGGATGAGTCTCTTAAATCTGAGACGATTGACACAATCGAGTTCGCCTATTCTCATCAAAGCTCTCTCAATAACCGTTTTACATGGAATATATTTTATTCAGATATGAAGAATTTTGTGAACCGTCAAAATGGGTCTGTATTTTTTAATGATGAAAAAATCCGTTCTCTGGGTACAGAGTTGGAATGGCAATTTCCCATACTTGATTCTAGCAAATTCAAAAGTAATTACAGCTACATACATATTGAAAATGAAAATGGAGAGAGATTGCCTTTTATAGCGAATCATTTAGCTAATGTAATGCTCTTCACCCAATGGACACGAGAATTCAGCAGTGGCACAACACTCCGCTATATTTCAAAACAGCACCGAGAAGCTGCAGACACCCGAACTGACTTAGATGGCTATAAAAGAGTGAATCAAACTTTCACATACTCGCATAAAGATTTTACATTTCAAGCAGCAATCAAAAATCTGTTTAACGAGGCAATTGTATTTCCAGCAGAAATGAAAACTTATGAAAATGATCTTATTCGTGATGGCCGTACATTTTGGTTTTCAGTGGGGTGGAGACTATAGTGCATAAACATTTCATTTTATTCTTTTTCCTATCAGTGCAATTGTTTGCCACACAATATGACAGTACAGTTATGGCTATTGAGGCAAAACTATTTCCAAAAATAGCTTTACTTGAGCAGCATATAAAAAATGATCCATTAAGTATGCTTCAAATTAGCATAGTTGCAAAAGAGTTAGATTTAGATGAGGCAAGTGCATTTAAAGATAAAATCATGTCAAATTATCCTAAAAAGTTAGGAAATAAAGAAATACATATACGTCTTGATACATATGAAACAATTAGGCAGCAAGCTGTAGATATGATCATTGTTCTTTCAAACAACAATGAAGAACTTGAAAATATTGCATCTTGGGCAAACCAAAACCATATAGTAAGTTTTGCATATGATTCAGGACATATGAAGTATGGATTTTTAGCATCAATATATATAGGAAAATCAACAAAGCCTTACATCAATAAAGATGTAATGCTCAAGTATAACTTTATTTTTGATTCTTACCTTTTACAGCTTTCAAAGATATATCAGTAATTTTTTGTAAAATTAATCACAATACTCATCGTCTTTGTCTTCGTCATATTCAAATATATCTTCATCTAATAAAGGTTCTTCGTTAAAATAGTCGTATTCTTCTTTTTCATCTTCTAAATTTTCATTTGTATTCATGTATAACATAACTTATATCCTTATTGTTTAATAACCTATCATTTCGCCTTCAACATAATGAATAGCCTCTTTTAATGCGTCAATTGCACATAACGCTCATTGGTGCGTTTTTTGCAGGTACTCAAAACTATCTAAAAGAACTTGTTTGGATTTTTTACAGCTAAAAGAAGATAGTTGTTCAAATAAAAAAGTTACTTCAGACAATCACGAAGCTCTTTTAATATTTAGTTTCATTTTCATTACATTAGCTAAAAATGTTTTAGGAACTTTTGCTTTTTCTATAAGTTGAGCATCATCCCCATGAATTTTAGGCACTTTTACTAATTTAACTTGCTTGCTTTTTTCATCGTATGTATATACCATTTGAGAGATTCTTCTTACAAAAATAATTTCTAATGTGTAATTATACTATAAATACATAAAGCGCCAATGTCACAAAATGAAATGGTTACTTAGAATAGTTTATGATTAGTATGAATTAGGGTTGAGAGATCAATTAAAGGTGGATGGGGATATAGGATTCGAACCTATGAATGCTAGCACCAAAAGCTAGTGCCTTACCACTTGGCGAATCCCCATCATTTAAAAGTTAAATTGGTTGCGGAAACAGGATTTGAACCTGTGACCTTCGGGTTATGAGCCCGACGAGCTACCGAACTGCTCTATTCCGCGGTATTTAAACAAACATCTGTGTGTTTGTGAGCCGAAATTATAGACAAATTGCTTTTTAATGTCAAGGCTTTTTAGGATTTTTTTTAAACTTTTTGTTTAGGACTTATGCTGAATATTTTTACTGGCTAAATTACCATCTGTATCCATTTTGTACGCAGCACCAAAGCCTAAAACTAAACTTTTTTCACCAGGGGTGAGTTCTATGATTTTAAAGTCTTTCATATTACGAAGAAAGGAAAGGGACTCTCCATAACGTTTGTCAAAAAGATTAAATATATCTTCTGCATTATTTTCAAAAAGTTGACAATCGACACTGAAGTATAAACGTTTTCTTGCATAAATATTACTGGCCCCAGCTTCATCTTCTATGATAAGAACATGAGCTTTTTTTGTTTGGATGATGTTGTCATAATGGGGTAGCTGTGAACTTATGCAGATAAAATACTTACCCTCAAGTGTGACAAAGGGTGAATAATTTGTAAGAGGCTCATTGTTTAAACTTGTTGTAGAAAGGATAAGGCTGAGTTTATCGTTTTCAAATGTTTTAAAAGTTTCAATAATCTCTTCATTGGTTTTACTGTCGTGCATAAGCGGTCCTTTTTGGAGTATATTTGTGATTATACCGACTTGGGTCATATTATTAATAATTATTTGAGTATAATCCACTAAATTATTAAAAAGAGAATATATGACACCGATTCAGAGAGTTTTAGAGGCTATAGAAGAGATTAAAAAAGGAAAGATGGTCATCATGATTGATGATGAAGACAGAGAGAATGAGGGTGATTTAGTATATGCCGCTGCATTTTCAACTCCTGATAATGTTAACTTTATGGCGACACATGCAAGAGGTTTAATCTGTGTAGCATTGAGTAAAACTATAGCAACAAGACTTGATTTGAACCCGATGGTAAGCTCAAACACTTCATCGTACGAAACAGCTTTCACTGTTTCTGTGGATGCAAGAGATGCACTGACTGGAATATCTTCAGCTGAACGTGATGACACTATCAAAATCTTAGCAAATCCAATTTCTCAAGCTGTAGAACTTGTGAAACCTGGGCATATCTTTCCTCTTATAGCTAAAGACGGTGGTACATTAGTTCGTACTGGTCACACGGAAGGTTCTGTAGATATTTGCCGTTTAGCAGGTCTGAGTGAAGCGGGTGTGATATGCGAAATCATTAAAGAAGACGGAACAATGGCAAGACGTGATGATCTTGATGTTTTTGGTGAAAAACATAATCTTAAAACAGTGTTCATCTCAGATATCGTTGAGTACCGTTTAGCAAATGAAAGACTTGTGCATGAGACTAAAGTTGAAGATCTTGAGTTCTTTGGTGTGAAGGTAAAGCAGCATACATTTATAGATCATGATAAAATCGAACATACGGCTATAGTTTTTTACAAAGCCGGTGAAGTTGCAAATGTAAGAGTGCATAATGTGATCACAGATATAGAACTACTTCTAAATCAGAAAAAATATAACAATCTTGTTGCTTCCATAGAGTACTTAAAACAAAACTCCGGTGTGCTTGTTTTTATAAACAAAACACATCATCAAGACAATGCTGTTATGAAAGAGATAGGCACGGGTGCGCAAATTCTTACATCTTTAGGCGTTGTGAAAATGAACCTCATCACCTCAATGAAGCAAAGTGACTTTGTTGGTCTTGGCGGATTTGGACTTGAAGTGAATGAAATCATAGACGTTTAGTCACACATTTTAAAATGCTAAGATCTTTATTTCTTATAGTAATTTTAGCATTTTCTTTTCATGCTTCTATGGTCTCGCGAACAAAAGTGGGGATGGGAACTTTCATCACAATCTCAGTGGGTGAAGACGACAAAAATCATCTTGAAAATTCTTTTAAAATCATGAGTGATGTTGAAGCATCACTCTCTTCTTATAACCCTTCTTCTAAAATATATCAGCTTAATAAAAACAAAGAAATAGAGTTGGATTTTTTTACATACGAAGCATTGAAACTAAGCACAAAATATTATAGACAAACAGATAAGCACTTCGATATTACCGTAGGTTCTATCACTAAAGACTTATTTCATTTTGGTGAAGAAGAACGCGTGCCAGAAGAAAGTGAACTTCAAAAAGCAAAAGTCAGTTTTGCAGGTCTTTATATAAGTAAAACAAAAGCTTTTATAGATGAAGGTGTAAAGGTGGACTTAGGTGGAATGGGGAAGGGATATGGTGTTGATAAAGTTGTAGAGTATTTAAAATCTCAAGGTATTGACAAAGCTATAGTTTCTGCAAGTGGAGATATCCGTTGTTTGGGAGAATGTGTCATAAAGGTTCAAAATCCATTTGGCGATGGGTATTTAGCACGTTTTGAGATGGATAGCGGTGAAGTAGGAGTGAGTACAAGCGGAAACTACAATCGCTATGTAAAGACAAAAGAAAATAACCACCTCATAAATCCAAAAGTGAAAAAACCGCAACAAAATTTTATATCTATCACTTTGATATCTAAACTCCCAAGTGCAGACTTGGATGCCTATGCAACTGCTGTGAGTGTTATGCCGGTGAAGTCGGCGTATGAGTTTTTAAATACACATGCATTGGCTTATATTATCATCCAGAGTGATGGAGAGCTAAGAGTGAGTGAAAATATTTCTGAGTTTGTGAAAAATTTAGTCTTTTATAATAGAGTTGAAAAGCAACCAAGCGATATAAACAACTAAACTCTCAAAAAGAATAAATGAAGCTATCTTGATAAAAACAAAAAACTCAGCTCCAAAAATAATCATAAACGGACTGAAAATTTCTAAGGCAGCACTTGAAAAAAGCAAATAGATAAGTGCTTTTGAATGTGCTGTATCTCTATGTTTGGTGAAAATTAAAAAATGCAGCAGAACCATAGAAAATAAAGCAAATGCAAAAATATGCGGTAAGACTATTTTTAAAATTCCGGCAGAACTTTTTGCAACTATAAACTTCTCTTCACTCCCTAGGTAATACTCGCTAACACCTTGGGCGCTAAAGCCAATCTTATGCTCAAACAACATAATACCGCTTATGACAAGAAGTAAGGAAAATAGTAAAAAATAAACTATGGCGTACTTATATGCTTTTGTCATAGTAAAGTTTTCCAAGAGAATAAAGAATCATATAAACAGCTATAGCGTGCCAGATAAAAAATAAAATAGAATATATGAGAACAAATATTTTTGCTACGAAAAAAGCGAGTACTAGAGAGATGAGTGAAAAAAGTGCACAGATCATAAGCGCACTTAAGAGAATGATTTTTGAAGTATCGTCTTTTGACACTCTTACAAATACAGCGGAGAGTGTGAGTAAAATCATCATTATAAAAAATATTTCCACATGCCAAAACTCTAAGAAGGCTGATGTGCTTAATGGGTCTATATATTGTTCCTCATCTCCAAAAAGTGTGACATTGATTGCATCAGGAAATACCCCAAAGTTTACATACTTCACCAAAACATCGGAGAGGATATAAAGAAGGGTGAAGAGAAGTAAACCTGTCAAAATAGGGCGCATACTCTTATCTTGACTTAACTTTTTAATAAGAGTGAACTTCACTATTTACCTTTGAGTGTTTCATTGTAAATTGCAAAAGCAATGCGTGAACCGTCTGTCAGTGCTCTAGCACTTAATGTCGCACCTGTGATAGTTGGGATATCTGTTGAAGTTTTCAACATTTTGTCAGTAGAAACATTCTCAAATTGAGCGTTCCATGTTTTTGATGGAAGATATTCTATGGGTTCGTTAAAAGCTATAACCTCTATGCTTTTTAATACTGAGTCTTTTGAGATAAGATAAAGTACTACAGCATTCTTTGAGCGGACTTTTCTGTTTACAAGCACTCCAAAGCCGAGAATTTTATTGTCTTTTTCAGCTTTAAATATACGAAAAATTTTACTCTCTAGTTTTATATGCGCTTGTTCTTCTATAGCTTTCGTACGCTCTTTTGAGAGCAAAATATTTCTCTTTGTGACAATTGCATCTTCACCATAGCTATATTTCATAGCGTCAATCGGTGAAGTAAGGATCTTTGCACTCAAAGGGAGTGCAAACACTAGAAGGAGATAGATGGTTCTTTTAATCATAAGTTCTCTTTGTTAAAATATAAAGCCCATAGATAAACTGAATGTATCTGTTTCATCCACATTTGAAGCTTTTGAGTTGTCTTTGCTCATTGCATAATCAGCTTTTAAGACAACTTGCTCATGTGGAAAGTAGTTGATACCGACAGTGACTGTATCAGTAGAATCAACTGAAGTTCCACCGGTGATAGCATCTTGAGCAGAAACAGTTTCATATTGAACAAACACAGGCATTTTATTTTGAAATTTTGTTAGTGAAAGTATATCGTATCCAACATTGATAAAGCCACCTTTTGCTTTTTCCGGTTCACCTACAATAGTCTCTGAACGGCTTGTTTGTGTATATACACCATAGGTTCTAAAGGCATCTAACTTGTAGTCAAAATGTATATCTGCCATTATTAAACTTGAATCTATATAGGTGGATGCACCGATAAATAAATTGTTTCCAGTATAATCAACTCTTGCCACACCTGCTAAACCTATATCTTCACCGGCACCATTATCTGCTCTAAATGAACCAAGACGACTATCTCTTAACCAATTAGCACTCGTATTAATGGAAGTAGCATTATCATCTACAGCACCTCTCCCTAGCTGTAAAGCTGAAAAAGCACCAACTTTATAAGATACATTATCCGTAATTTGACCGTATGCCATAAGACCGCTTTCATGCCATGTTGAAGGAATGAGCTGTTTAGATGTGTTTGGTCTTTGAACCGTGGTGAAGAGTGTTGGCTCATGTCTTTCATTGATAAGCCCCATAGGCATTAACTGGTTACCGACTCTGATATTGAAGTTGTCATTTATAAGAAAGTCAAGGTATAAAAACTCTACAACTACATAACCATCTCCAGAAGCACCATCTTCAACTCCACCGTGTTCAAACTCTATTTCTGCATTCATAATAATGTTGTCTGTGAATTTATAACCAAAATAAGGGATAAATCTGTATACATCAATATTACTTTGATTATCAGAACCTTCTTTTGACTTATGGTAGTAATCCATTTTTGCATAACCACCGATACTAAGTGGAGATTTTGAATAGTAAACTTTGGATGCAGCAGGTGACATCCCGTTATAAGATTTTTCAGTATCTACAGTTGTGTAATTAAAACCGGATTTTAAATCACTTGTTTCATCTATAAGAGACTGTTGTGTTTCTTCAAGGGTAGCTATTTTTTCATCCGATTTTTTTGTAGTAGTTTCTATATTTTTCATAAGTGATTCTGTCATTTGACGAAGTTGAGCAATCTCTTGTTTAAGTTGGGCTATTTCACTTTTGTCATCTGCAAACATTGCACTTGTTAAAGTTAAAGCCGTTAGTAAGCTTAACGTGATCTTTTTTGAATTCATTTTATTTTCCTTTAAATGATAATGATATAAATTATCAATATCTATATTTTTAAAGAATTGTAGTGAAAAATATTATTAATGTCAATAGTTTTGATAATCATTTTCAAATTATAAAAAGATTCAGTTAAATTAGATATAATAAAAAAAAATAAGCTAAGAGTAAGTATGAGAGAATATTTCACAAGAGATGAAACCCAGGGTGTGTTGAACATAGAGATAGAATTAGATGCAGGGGAACACAAAAGTGAGAATCCTTGGTTATTCAGTGTTTTTGTAAAGTATGATGGCTTAGATGAATCATCCGATGCTTATGAAGAGTTTTTAGAAACTAAAGAATCTCTTATAATAGCTATAGAGTATGAGGGTAAAGCACATTACCTTGGTATGAGAATTATAGATGGCTGGAGTGAGTTTTACTTTTGCGCTTCAAGTGTTAAAGAATTAAACTCCATGGTGACCTCTATTTTAAAAAACACTGGTTATGTGTATGAAAGCAATAGCATTAAAGATAAAAAGTGGAACTTTTATGAAACGCAACTATCTCCAAGTGAATTAGAACTCATACATATTCAAAGTGAAAAAATTATTTTCTTACTTGAAGAAGAAGGTGAAGACCTAAATCTCTCTAGAGATGTTGAGCATTATGTCTCCTTTATCACCCCTACACAAAAAAATAGATTTTTAAATACTTTAGATATAAAGGGTTTTGCATTTAAAGATGATATAAGTGATGAAGAATTTGCAAATGGTGTTGCTTTGGTGAAAAATCATGCTGTGACAAAAGATGTGGTTCAAACTGTTGTCAATGAATTATATGAAGTTATTAAAGAAAATCAGGGCTATTATGAGGGTTGGAGTACAACACTTATGAGTGATGCAAGTTTAATGAACAGCGAGACAGAGTAAGTTTATGGGGAGAATGTTTGCAATCATTGGTGTTATAAACTATTTAGGCGTTGTATTTTTAAATGCATTTACAGATTTAGGCCATAAAATAATTATTCAAAACACCATCTTTAAAGTTTATGATGGTGAAACACAGATTATCTTGACATCTGTTGTAAATGCTTTAATCCTTCTTCCTTTTATTTTAATGTTTTCACCATCTGGATTTTTAGCAGATAAATATGCGAAAAATATTATTATGAAGCATGCTTCTTTGTTGGCCGTGGCAATCACACTCTTAATAACTCTCTCATATTATAATGGTTGGTTTTATATAGCTTTTGGATTAACATTTGTACTTGCCTTGCAAAGTGCAATTTATGCCCCTGCCAAATATGGGTACATTAAAGAACTTGTCGGTGCAAAGTATATTTGTAGTGGAAATGGTGCAGTTCAAGCGGTTACAACGGTTGCAATCTTGGGTGGAATTATTTTTTACAGTGTTTTATTTGAAAATTACGTGCATGATAATTTTGCTACAAAAGAAGAGATTTTGCAAGTGGTCGCTCCTTTGGGATGGCTCTTAGTTTTTGGATCTGTAGTTGAGTGGTTCCTCTCTACAACTTTACCAAATAGAATGACACACAACACAAAGAAAAAATTTGACTACAAACGTTATATTCGTGGTGAATACTTGTTTAAAAACTTAAAAATTGTTAAAAGAAAACCAGAAGTTTTTGAAGCAATCATAGTTTTGAGCCTTTTTTGGTCGATTTCTCAAGTAATACTTTCTATATTTGGTGAATATGCTAAAAGTGAACTTGGAATTACAAATGCTATTACAGTCCAAGGTGTTATGGCTCTTGCAGGATTTGGTATAGTTGCAGGTTCTATTTTAGCAGCAAAATTTTCTAAATATTATATCAATATGGGACTTGTGAGTATTGGCTCAGTCGGTATTATGATGGTTGTGTTTTTGGTTGCGCAATCAGATTCTATAGAAGCTTTAGCATTTTTGTTTACTATATTTGGAGTTTTTGCAGGTCTTGTTATGGTGCCACTCAATGCTAGAATTCAGCTTGTTACTCCAAGTATTCACCTAGGTACAGTGCTTGCTGGAAGTAATTTTATTCAAAATATTTTTATGGTTGGATTTTTAATAGTTACAACTGTATTTGCTTACTTTGGAACAAATGCTGAGTCTTTGTTTTATTTTATGGGTTTTGTTGCTTTGTATATGACAGTCACAGTGTTTAAACGCTATTTGGTTATGACTTTTTGGACAACTTTAGAGCTTCTTTCAATGATAGGACATAAGTACGAGTATATAGGTTTGGAAAATATTCCTTTATCTAAAGGTGTCTTACTTCTTGGAAACCATGTAAGTTGGTTGGATTGGATTATATTACAATTACCTTTGAATAAACAAATAAACTTTATGATGGATAGGGAGATATACAATTGGCGTTTATTTAACTTTGTATGTAGGAAAGGTGAAGCTATTCCTATATCTTCTAAAGCTTCAAAAGATGCGTTTAAAGAAGCACATAGTAGACTTTTAAAAGGAAAAATTGTTGCATTGTACCCAGAAGGTAAGATAAGTGAAACACATGAACTTGGCAAGTTTATGAAAGGCTATGAACTTATTGATAAGGATTATGATGGAGTGATAGTTCCGTTTTTTATTTCAGGTTTAGAGGGAAGTTTATTCTCTCGTTGTCGCGCAAAAAGCCCAAAATCTTTTTTTAAACGCAGAGTTATCACTGTTTATTTTGGACGGCCAATTTCTAAAGAAACTAAAGCAGAAGAGTTACAAAAAATTATACAAGAAATGAAGGATAAACATGAAAAATAAAACAACGTTAATTATAGGTGCTGGTGGTGTTGGACGTGTGGTTGCACATAAATGTGTTAGAAATGTAGGTGTATTTGGTCGTATAGTTCTTGCAAGTAGAGGGATAGGTAGATGTGAAGAGATTCAATCTGAACTTCCAAAAGGCGCTATAGAAATCACTACTGTTGATGCAGATAATACATCTGAGATTATTGAATTAATTCAAAAATATAATGCAGATATTGTTATAAATGTAGCGCTTCCTTATCAAGATTTAGCGATTATGGATGCATGTATTGCAACAAATACTCCCTATTTAGATACGGCAAACTATGAACATCCTGATGTTGCAAAGTTTGAATATAAGCTTCAATGGGAGCGTCACGACAAGTTTAAAGAAGCTGGAATAATGGGTCTGCTTGGAAGTGGTTTTGACCCTGGTGTAACTAATGTATTCTGTGCTTATGCTCAAAAACATTATTTTGATTCTATTGAGACTATTGATATTTTAGATTGTAATGCTGGTGATCATGGGTATCCTTTTGCAACAAATTTTAATCCAGAGATAAATCTTCGTGAGGTTTCTGCTGAGGGGAAATATTGGGAAGAAGGTAGATGGTTCACAACAAAGCCTATGGAAGTGAAAATGGTTTGGGATTATCCTGAAGTCGGACCAAAAGATTCTTATCTTCTTTACCATGAAGAGTTGGAGTCTTTAGTTAAAAATATTAAAGGTCTTAAGCGTATACGATTTTTTATGACATTTGGCGAGAGTTATTTAACGCATATGA
>JACNLH010000108.1:9936-16283 GCA_014381585.1 Candidatus Sulfurimonas ponti | reverse complement strand
AAGTGGTGACCCCGAGGAGAATTGAACTCCTGTAACATGGATGAAAACCATGGATCCTAACCGCTAGACGACGGGGCCACTTTGTAAGTTGTTTTTGAATTAGTTGGGCTGAAGGTTTCTGCGAAGCGTACATTGGTACGTGAGCTGAAAACTGAAGTTCAAATAATCAAAAAATGGTGTCCTGTGATGGATTCGAACCATCGGCCACATCATTAAAAGTGACGTGCTCTACCAGCTGAGCTAACAAGACAAGAACTCAAACATCTCTGTTTGTGAGCCGAAATTATAGACAAATAGGTTTTTTATGTCAAGAGATGTTTCGCTAAATTATAAAATTCATTAGTGATTTGTATAATTGTTCACAAAATCACACTTTTTAGATAAAATATAAGGAATGAATTACTACACATTTGAGTATCCTTTTTTGATTTTATTGTTGATTCCGATACTTTATTGTCTCTACAAATGTAAAGAGACTTTCACTCCAAAGTTTTTCGTCCATTTACAATTTTTACGGGCTAGAAAATCCTATGTGAAATTTGAATGGATTATTAAAATCTTAATTTTCATTTTACTCACCATAGCACTCACTTCACCGATCGTTATCGATAAGCTTAGTCCTTTAAACCGTCATGGAAAAGATATAGTGCTTGCGATTGATGCGAGTGGTTCTATGAACGCTTCGGGGTATGATGAGAATGATGATTTCTCAGACGGTGAAAGACTCAGCCGTTTTGAGATTACAAAAGTTATGGCAACTGAGTTTATACACAATCGTGTGAGTGATAATCTTGGTGTTGTTATGTATGGGGATTTTGCTTTTATCGCTTCACCGATCACCTATGAAAAAGAGATAGTTGCGCAGATGCTCTCTTATCTAAACCAAGGAATGGCTGGGCAAAATACAGCTATAGGTGAAGCTATAGCTCAGAGTGTCCGTGCGTTTGAGTATTCTCGTGCGAAAACAAAAATTATCATTCTTCTCACAGATGGGGAACATAACAGCGGTTCTATCTCGCCAGAGCAAGCCACAAAACTTGCAAAAGATAAAAATATAAAGATATACACTATCGGAATCGGTGAAGAGGGTGAAGCAGATAAGGCTTTACTTCTTCGTATTGCCGAGGATAGTGAGGGTGCATTTTTTCATGCAGCCTCAGCAAAAGAACTCCAAGATGTATATGAAAAGATAGATGAACTTGAATCTTCAAAGATTAAAAGTAAAGAGTATCTGCTAAAAGAGTTTTATTATCAGATTGCTTTGTTGTTTGCCGGAGCTTTGTTGTTGTTTTTATTATTCAGGGATGTGAGAAGATGATATTTTTAACACCTGAATACTTTTGGCTGCTTATACTTTTAGTTCCGGTTTTTCTTGTGAAGAATCACAAAGAGATAAGCATAGTCTCTTTTGGATATATGCTCACGTTTATACTGCTTGTTCTTGCTTTAAGCCGCCCTGTGATTGAGCAGGAACCGGTGAAAAGTGAACAGGTGCTCAGTGATGTCATCGTTGCAGTTGATTTGTCTTACTCTATGAGTGCTAGAGATATTAAACCTTCACGCTTAGGCAAGGCAAAAGAACTTTTGAAAAAACTGGTGAAGAGTGATGCCAACACACGCTACGCAGTCGTAGGTTTCACCACAAATGCCATAGTCCTTTCACCCTTGACAGAAGACAGCGAGCTTTTACTTCACCTCTATGATGGACTCAATGAAAACCTTGTGATGACAAAGGGAAGTTCTATCATGCCGGCACTCGAACTCGCAGCAAAGATGTCGAAGTCTAAAACTCCTTCAGTGGTTATATTCAGCGATGGAGCAGATGAATTGTCCTACGAGGCTGAGGCAAGGTTTGCAAAAGAGAGAGGCTTGGTGGTGAACACTTTGATGCTTGGAACAACACTCGGAGACACGCTTCAAGCTAAAGATGGTGAACTGGTGAAAGATGAAGTTGGAGATATTGTCGTAAGCCGCGAAAATGATGCCATCGAGATAATCTCTGAATTCACAGACGGAGTCTATACAAAAAGCTATGAGGTTCTCTTAGATGCACTGCGAGAGCAAAAAAACACCGAGTATAAAACACAAACGATGGTTATGCAAAACATGGAGTTTTTTTACTACGCAGTTGCTTTAGCAATCCTTGTGTTTTTAGTGAGTGTCACAACATTGAAAAAATATGTGCTTGCATTTTTACTTCTTCTTGGAGTGAGTGTGGAAGCTAATGAGACTTGGGAGTATTTTCACCGCGCATCGCAAGAATATAAAAGCGGTGAATATGAAAAAGCATTAGATGACTTTAAGAGTATAAAATCCTCAAACGCAAAACTGAAATCGGTGCTTTATTATAATATTGGCAATTCCTATGTGCGACTCAAAGAGTTTAAAAAAGCAAGAGAAGCCTACTTGAAATCACTCACTTTGGAGTACTCTCTTGAAGCAGATGAAAACATGCGTTATATCGCAGATGCGGAAGAACAGATGCAGATGAGCACAGGTCAGGAAAAGGCAAAGAAAAAATCAGCAATCGCCAAAAAAAGAGAAAACTCTAAAAAACAAGAAGAGGGTGCGGGCTCAAACATGAAAGTGAGTGCACCTGCGAGTTCTGGAAGTGAAGATATCGGCAAAAAAACCAAGAGCGATCCTATGCTCAACCTAAACAAAGGCAATGCAAAACTGAGTTCAAAGCAGTATGAGCTGATTAATAAGAGAGGGTCCAATGAAACTAAACCTTGGTAGATTTTTATTTGCACTGCTTTTACTCTCTTTAAGTGCCGGCGCATCAACATATAAGTGGAGTGCATTTGTAGCAAAAGACAAAGCCTATGTTGGTGAAGCAGTTTATGTAAAATATCTTTGTGAGTTTGATGATAACGGTGAACTTTATATTATAGACTTTAACCCGCAAAGCACTGATATATATGACTTTATACTTCTCACAAAAAGTGAAAAGCTTATAGATGGAAAAAGAGTAAATAGCTACGAATACATTCTAGAGCCAAAGTCAGCACAAAAGCTTGAGATAATCTTAGAAGCGACAATGAAAAAAACTTCACTTGATAGCATTGTTGATAATACGACAAACCATTATGATGACACCAAGTTTGACAGTATTCATAAAAAAACTGTGCTGAAGATGCAAAAAATATCCTTAGAAGTCTTAGATGCACCAAAAAAACTCCTTGGTGATTTCACTCTGCAAGTGAAAAAAGATGAGGCTCAAATCAAAGCCTATGAGCCTTATCATTTGGATGTATCCTTGATTGGTCAAGGGAATTTTGATGCAATCAAGAGTTTAGATTTTGATGTGAAAAATGTCAAAGTGTTCACACAAGAGCCTATAAAAAAAATCGATTTAGATAAAGATGGATATAAGGGTGAATGGACTCAAAAGTTTGCTTTTGTCAGTGCTGAGGACTTTAGAATCCCTTCAAAAAAAATAGAATACTTCAACACTCTTACTCAAAGTGTAGAAGTTTTGCATATAGACTCCATAGATGTTAAGGTGAAAAGAGCTTATAAAAAAGAAGAATTATTAGATGATGGTGAAGATGAGCTTTTCTTTGATGTCACATATATGTATTACTTTTTAACTCTTCTTAGTGGTTTTTTAGTTGGGAAAATAAACTTTAAAGCAGAAATACCAAGTATAAAAAATGAAAAATTTGTCTCTAAAGTCAATGCTGCTTCATCACTAGATGCATTAAGTATGCTTTTGATATTAAATGATGAAAAAAAGTTTCACAGTATACTTTCTCAGATTGATTCAGGTGAAGTAAGCTCGCTTAAAGAGGCAAAAAAATTGATAATAAAGTCAGTACAATGATGCGTAAAATCAGAAATATCTTTATATCGTTCTTGGTGTTAAGCTTCAATGCCTATGCAGCTGATTACACATGGAGTGTATCCGCAAATAAGAAAGAAGCGTATGTGAATGAGGCCATATATCTTAAGTATGTTTGCGAGTTCAATGACAGAGGAGCACTTTATACAATAGAGTTTCATCCTGAAGTGAACAATGAACGTTATACGATACAGCCGTATTCTCAAAATACAAGGCTGGTGGACAATAAAAGAGTGAGCACGTATGAGTATATAGCTTTTGTAAAAAAGCCGATGAGAGTGAGTTTTAATTTTCAAGCCTTAATGAAAAAAACAAATCGTGACTCCATAGAAAACACTGTGTTAGGACGTGACAACGCAGATTATGAAGAGTTCTTAGCAACGAAAGTCAAGCTAGATACAATCAAGATAGATATCAAAGAAACCGGCTCTAAGCTCATAGGTCACTTTTCTATGGAGATTAAAAAAGATGATTTAAATGTTAAAGCATATAAACCTTTTCATTTAAGTGTGAAAATATCCGGATCTGGAAATTTTGATGCTTTAGAGAGTATTGATTTGGATATGGAGGGAGTGAAGGTCTTCTCCCAAGAACCTGTGAAAAACCTAGAACTGAGTATGGATGGATACGAGGGTGTTTGGGTTCAAAAATTTGCTTTTATCGCGTCAGAGGGTTTCAGCATTCCTATGCACAGCATAGAGTACTTTGATAGGGAATCTCACACTCTAAAGAGTTTAGTGATAGAGCCTATAGAGGTGAAGGTGCAAAAAGCCTATAAAAAATCTGAACTCTTAGATGAAAAGAGTGAGACTTATTCTTTAGATTTCATAGGAGACTATATTTACTACATACTGACTTTTATCACTGGATATTTGCTTGCAAAAATTAAGTTTAAATCAAAGAAAAGCAACACAAAAAATACACAATTGCGGGATAAAATACAAAATACAAATTCTTTAGATGCTTTGAGTATGCTCTTGATATTAAATAATCAGAGAAAATTTAATGATATACTAACAGCGATTGATTTAAATGAGTTGACTTCATTGGCTCAGGCAAAAAAACAAGCTGTAAAATTAATAATGGATGATTGATGTATAAATATTTCCTAGTCTTTCTCTTAATGACTCCTTTTTTCATGGGGTGTTCTAATCATGTGAAGATAAAAGCACTCAAACCTGCCGAAATAGACAGAGCTACAAGCACTAAAAATATTGCAGTGGTGGCTTTTAACAATGACAGAGTTGGATTATCTTCAAAAATAGAATCAAATCTTGCAGGATTCAGACTGGATAATAAAGCATTTTTCACCATTGTAAGCAGGAGTGATTTGAGTCAAGTGATTAATGAACAAAAATTACAAAACAGCGGGCTTGTTGATACAAAAGATATAGTTGAAGTTGGAGAGCTTATCGGTGCGCAGGCTATAATATCGGGAAATGTCGGACGTCCATCTTTGAGTGACAGCCACTTTTATGAAAAACGTATGCGCTGTGCAGATAAAAAATGTAAAGATATTTATTATGTGAATGTTGGGTGCACCAAGAGGGTTGTCAGTCTCTCTGCTGAGCTAAAGATGGTGGATGTCTCTTTAGGGGATATTATCTATGCAGACAATTTATCCAGGTCCTCCACCTTTTATCATTGCAGAGATGACTCACGCACCTTGCCATCTAAAGAGAGTGCCGCACAAAGTTTAGCAGCAAGCATTGCAAATAGTTTCACCTATAAACTCACACCGCATTATAGATATTTTGATGTGGAGTTTTTAGAAGATCCGGATTTAGATTACACCGATAGCCAGGAAGACTTATTAGAGCATGCCTTAGAATATATGGAGCATAAGCGTTATGATAAAGCTGCTGAATTATTAGAAAATTTAGTGGATGCAACAAAGCAGCAAAGTTATGTTGCATTTTATAATCTTGGTGTGGTTAAAGAAGCGCAGGGGGATTATGCAAAAGCAAAAATCTATTATGAAAAAGCGGAGAGTTTAACTCTGGAGCCGGTGGAAGCTGTAAGTATCGCATATAACAGAATCAACGCTGCGATAGATGAACATAATCTTACAAAAATGCAAATAAACAGATAAAGGTGATGGATGAAAATTTTTCTTATGCTTCTTACGTCATTTTTAATTTTTAGCGGATGCAGTTCAAAAAAAAGAGTGGTGGCTGAAGCAAAAACATTACCATCATGGTATGTGAATCAAACAAAAAGTGACAGAAACACTTTGTACAGCGTAGGTGAAGGTGAAGATAAAGCAAGTGCCATAGCAAATGCTTTAAGCAATATGGCATCGACCTTAAGTGTTTCCATAGAATCTGATTTTAATACAAAAAGTGTAGTGCGAGAGGGTCTGGTTTCTAGTGTGCAACGTGAGAGTGCAAGTGAAATACACTCTAAAGTTAAGAAGATAAGAATCAGTGATTATCAAATAATCAATACAGAGGAATTTGGTTTTCTACGGTATTTAGTTGCAGTGAAATCGGATAAATATAAG
>JACNLH010000108.1:0-9317 GCA_014381585.1 Candidatus Sulfurimonas ponti | reverse complement strand
GGAATAGCAAATATCATAGGATTGGAGTTATAATCAAAAAGTTTATCATTACACTCAGCCTTGTTTTTGTTCTTTTTTCAAGCAATGGATGCTCTCAAAAAGATGTGCATGCTGTTTTTCAAAGCAATGGCGCATCTATAGTGCGCGAACACACCACTGTGCTGCAAAGATTATTGTTACGTTACTATGACAAACTTAACAAACGCAACCCCAGATATACAACAAAAATTGAGAGCATCCCAATCATATATGATATAAAAAATCGTACAAACAATGCAACACTTCCTTTACTTAACGAGAAAAAAGATGCAACATATAAAGATTATCTTAACATCGCATTCAGCAGAGATAATGTAAAAAATAGAAATGATTATCTTATAGCCGGTATATATAAAATGTTTTATTGGGCTTACTCTATTGATAGACCTCATACGGTTACGACATTACAGTATGAGGCTGAAAAAATTCAAGAAGCAAATAAGATGATGCAGGTTATTCAGTATAGAGTTGAAAATGAAAAAGATCTAAGAGGGAATTATCTTTTTTTAACTTGGCAGAGACAATGGCAAGTGGATGTCCTCAAAAGTATATACACCCATGAAACAATTGATCTTAACAATTATAAAAAAGAAGAGCTGATAAAACCTTCAAATATGAACTTTAAGATTACAACAGAAGGTATGATTTTCACCCTTCAAGAATCACTGAAATACCTTGGTGCAGAGTCTACAAACCTTGGCACTGCAGCTATTTCAAGTGTGTTTATGTTTTTATAGTTTTATTCTCAATCATTTACTAGCATTAGTTATAATTTCAGCAAATTATAATAAGGTTATTGTATATGATTTCTAAGATTCAAGAGATAAAAAATGAAGTTGCCAAGGTTGTTGTCGGGCAAGATAAAATGATAGACGGTCTTTTGATTGCTCTGTTATGTGATGGACATATTCTTATAGAAGGTGTGCCGGGACTTGCAAAAACAACTACGGTGAACGCATTGGCTTCATCTTTGGGTTTAGGATTTAAACGTGCACAGTTCACCCCTGACTTACTTCCATCGGATATCTTAGGTGCTGAAATTTATGATCCCCAAAATAACAGTTTTAAAATCAAAAAAGGTCCGATCTTCACAAATCTTTTACTGGCAGATGAGATTAACCGTGCGCCTGCAAAAGTTCAATCTGCACTCCTTGAAGTTATGCAAGAAAAGCAAGTGACACTCGGAGATACAACTTTTAAACTAGAACCTCCGTTTTTTGTAATGGCTACACAAAATCCTGTGGAGCAAGAGGGTGTGTATCAACTTCCAGAAGCGCAACTTGACCGTTTTATGTTGAAGCTTGTGGTCGATTACAACACAAAAGAAGAAGAACTTGAAATAGCAAGACGCATCTCAAGCGGTAGTTCTCAAGCAATCAACGCTGTTATCAACAAAGAGGAATTAGCAGAGATTAAAAAAGAGATAAAAGAAGTTCATGTGGATGCTGAAGTTGAGACTTATATGATTGAACTTGTGAATGCTACAAGAAATCCCAGTGAGTATGGACTTGATGAGCTAAAAGACTATATTCAGTTCGGTGCCTCGCCACGTGTGAGTATAGATATCTTTAAAGCGGTGAAAGCTATGGCGTATTTACGAGGAAAAGATTTTGTGACTCCTGTGGATGTGGCGTATATTGCAAAAGAGATTATGAGACACCGTATAGTTCTAAGCTATGAAGCAGAAGCAGAGGGCATAACTACAGATGAGATTATTCAAAAAGTTTTAGAGACTGTGGCGATACCTTAGGTCTTAGTATGAGCAAATTGCAAAAAATACTCGTTCGTGCAAGACGTCAGGTCTTTAGCGAAATGGTCGGAAACAACCCTTCAATCTTTCAAGGTGAAGGCTATGATTTTATAGAATTACGTGAGTATATGCCAGGCGATGACATCCGTCATATAGACTGGAATATCACGGCAAAAATGCAGAAGCCTTTTATAAAAATCTTTAGAGAAGAACGTGAACTCAATGTTGTCTTGGTTTCTGTTTTAAACGGAAGCGTGCATTTTGGATCAAAAAAGTTCAAACAAGAAACTATCGCTGAAGTGAACGCTCTTTTGGGTTTTTCAACTTTAAAAAATGGAGACTTGCTAAGCTCGTACATTTTCACCGATGAGATGATTTCAAATTCAAAACCTAGCAAGAAACTTCACCAAGTGCAAAAAAATGTGGCAGAGATTTTAGACTTTGATGCAATCAACAAAAAAGTTGATTTTAAAGTGATAGCAGACACTTTATACAAGCGTTTAAAAAGAAAGTCTCTTATTTTGATTGTAGGAGACTTTTTTGAGATTCCGGATTTTAAACTCTTGGCTAGAAAACATGAAGTTGTTTCTGTGATTGTGAGAGATCATTTAGAAGAAAATCCTCCACAAATGGGTTTTTCATCTTTGGTCGATCCTGAGAGCGGAGCAACACTAGAAGGTAACTTTAATCAGGCAAGTGTCAAAGAGTATAGTAAAAAAGTGCATATTCATGATCATAAACTTTATGAAACTTTACGAAAAGATCAAGTGAGATTCACTAAAGTGTACACAGATGCAAATGCAGGGGTGGAGCTTCGCCGGCTCTTTGAAGGAAGATGATGCAAGAGAAAACTTTTAGAGAATTTGATATTCCTTTACATGATATAAAACCTATTGTTGAGATAGAAGAATATTCTTTATACTATCTCCTTGGTCTTGTTGGTTTGGGTCTTATTACCTTAGGTCTTATTGTTTATGGCTTATATATTTGGTATAAAAAACGAAATGCTTTCAACCTGAGAAAACATCATTTAAAATTAATCAACGAGCTAGATTTGTCTGATACAAAAAATGCAGCCTATGCCATCAGCGGTTATGGCTTGGTATTTAAAGATGATTCCCCAAGACATAAAGAGATGTATGAAAATATCACTCAAAGACTCGAGAGTTATAAGTATAAAAAAGATGTCGAGAAGTTTGACAGTGAAACGTTAGGGTATATAGAGGTCTTCAAGGAGATGATTGATGCTTAATGGCATGTATCTGGAGCACCCTGAACTGCTTTTAATTTTTTTACTTTTTATAGTCTGCAGTTATTTTTGCAAAGTTCGATTGCCCTCTATCTACTTTCCTCATGCCGGGGCGTTTATGAAAAACACAATTACTAACTCAAAACTTTTATCAAGTTTGAAATGGATCAGTATTATAAGCCTGATTATTGCAATATCTTCACCGGTTAAGGATGAAGCTTATGAAGCGGATCCTAAAGACGGATATGAAATAGCTTTGATATTAGACGCATCTCAGTCCATGCAAGCGCAAGGCTTTGATGAAACAAATCGTGATTTAAACAGGTTTGATGTGGTGAAGAGTATCGTGCAGGATTTTATAAAGCAAAGACAAGAGGACAATATCGGTTTAGTTGTTTTTGGACAGTACTCTTTTATCGCTTCACCGCTCACCTATGATGAAAACATCTTAAGCCGCATCGTCTCACAACTTGAAATCGGAATGGCTGGAAAATACACAGCCCTTTATGAAGCTTTAGCCCAAGGTGTGAATTTACTTAAAATGACAAAATCAAAATCAAAGGTGGCAATTTTACTTACAGATGGACACTCAACTGTAGGAGCGGATAAAATACCTTTGGATGTGGCACTTGATATGGCGAAAAAAGAGGGTGTGAAAGTATATCCTATAGGAATCGGAATGCCAAACGAGTACAACACAAAGGTCTTGATGGAGATAGCAGAGGGAACTGGCGGGGTTGCTTTTGGTGCTTCTTCAGCGAGTCAATTACTCGATGTGTATAAAAAAATAGATGAGCTTGAAAAGTCAGAGATTAAGGCTGAGCGATTCACCTATTTGAATTATTATTATATTTATCCATTGTTTCTTTCATTTTTCACCTTGCTTTTTTATGTGTATCTGCGTAATAAGAGGGGGAATGCATGAGTTTTCTTCGTCCGGAGATTCTTTATTTTTTATTGCCGCTTGTTGCGATTTTATTTGGCTTATTGCTTACGCAAAAAGAAACACAAGAACACTTTTTTTCTAAGGAAGTTATGAAAAAACTTCAGGTGAGTGCAAACACTTTGACTTTGAAAGTCAGAAATATCTTTTTCTTTCTTGTGATAGTTTTAATAGTTATTGCCTTAGCCGGACCTATAATTGAAGATGGTGAAGTTGAGGTGAAGTCTAAAAGTGCTGATATTATGATAGCTCTTGATATTTCAGACTCTATGCTTGCTGAGGATGTCTATCCCAATCGTTTAAGATTTGCCAAGCAAAAGGCTATGGATTTACTGAAAATGGCTCCGGATGAAAGAATAGGAGTTGTAGCATTTGCTAAAAACTCTTATCTTGTATCGCCCATGAGTTTTGATCATAATGCTGTGAGATTTTTACTCGGAAAATTAAGCACAGACTCTATCACAGAAAAGGGGACTGATTTTTCTGCACTCTTGGATGTGGTGAATAAAACCATCAAAAAAGAAACAAAAAAATATCTTTTGATTCTCTCTGATGGAGGGGATAAAGATGATTTTTCTGCTGAAATAGCATATGCTAAAGAGAAAAATATTGTTATATTTATTTTAGGAATAGGAACAACTAAAGGTGCTCCGGTTAAAAAAGAAGATGGAAGCTTTATTAAGCGTGATGGAAATATCATAGTTTCCAAACTTAATGAAAATATATCAAAGTTGGCGACTGAGAGTTCGGGGGTGTATATACAAAGCATAAAATCCAATGCTGATATTAAAACAATGTTAGAGGAGATTGAAGCAATCAGTGAGCAAAAACAGTTGAAAAGTGAGACAGTGCGCAAGTTTATACCTTTGTTTTATTATCCTCTTGGACTTGCACTGCTGCTCTTACTTGTTGCAACAAGTTCTTTATATAAGAAAGAAAAGCTGACTTCACCACTGGTGGCACTCTTGGCAGTGTTTGCTTTCTTCGCTCAAGATGCAAATGCGGGAATATTGGATTTTATGAACTTGGATAAAGCAGAGTCAGCCTATGAAAATGAAGACTATAACACTTCAGCAAAAATCTATTCAGATTATGCCCAGAGTTCTCAAAATGTGCAAAGTTATTTTAATGCAGGGAATGCTTTGTATAAACAAGAAAAATATGATGAAGCGATTCAAAGTTATGAGAAAGCTTACTTTGAAAATAATGTTTCAGAGGCAAATAAATATGGAAATATTGGAAATGCCTACGTAAAGCAATCCACGCAAGAGAGTTTAGAAAAAGCGGTTAAATCTTATGAGAAATCTTTAGAGTTTAATGAGGATGAAGAGATAAGAGAAAATCTTGAAGCGGTCAAAAAAGCACTGGAAAAACAAAAGAAAGAGCAAGAACAAAAGCAGGATGATAAAGAACAAAAAGAAGAGCAGGGCGAAGAAGAAAACAAAGAGAAACAGGATCAAGAAAAGCAAGATAAAGAAGACTCTCAAGAGGGAGAAAAGTCTGATGAGAAAGATGAGAGCCAAGAGAAGTCAGAATCTGCAGATGATAAAGACAAAAGTGAAGATAAAAAATCTGAAGAAGAAAAATCTGGGGAAGAAAAAGAAAAAGATGAAGAAGAAAAACAAGAAGAAAAAAAGCTTGATGAGTTGAAAAAAGATGAAGAAGAAACTAAAGAAGAACAAGCAGGCGCTCCATTAGCGGATGGAAAAGAAAATATGAGCGATGCAGAAGAGGAAAAATGGATACAAAAATTAAATGATCAACAAAACACATTTATGTATAAGCTTAACGATAATCAAATGAAGGAGGAGAAAAGTGATGAGATACCTTGGTAAAATATTTTTTGCCCTATTCATTGCACAGCAGGCTATCTATGCAGATGTTGTGGCGAATGTAGACAATACACATGTGAGTTTTGGTGAAATAGTGACATATAACCTTGTTCTAAGCGGTGAAGATATTAAAAAACCCAATATTTATACACTTTGCGGTGAAGATGTTGTTGGAACCGGATCTTCCACAAGCATCAATGTTGTAAATGGGGAATATAAAAAAAGCTATGTCTTAAGTTATAAATTTATTCCAAAAAAATCTTGTACAATAGAAGCTGTTTCTTTAGATGTAGATGGGAAAATACAAAAAACGGAGCCTATTGATATAGTGGTTGCAAAATTTGTCCCATCTGTAAATGATGATTTTTCTCTTATTTTGAGTGCGAGTAAGGATGAAGTTTATGTTGGTGAAGCAATTGAGCTTACATTGCTGTTTAAACAAAAAAAATCTGCAAAAGTTGTAGACAATAAATTTACAAATCCAGAGTTTAAAGGTTTCTGGCTTAAAGGTGAGCCAAAGCAAGAGATAACAGAAGACGCTGCGTATGTAAACACAAAAGTTATTTATAAAGTGGCACCGCAAAGAGAAGGTGTTCTTGAAATCACACCGGCAAATATTGCCATTGCATCGAGAAAAAATACAAAAAATTATTATGGTGGGTTTTTTCCAGAGGTGAAGTGGAAAACGTATTTTTCAAATGATTTAAATATCACTTCAAAGCCAGTTGCAAGTGATGTGGATGTGGTGGGGGATATAGAGATAGAGGCAAGTGCAGATACATTAGAAGTGAATCCTAACGAAGCTGTGAATGTAAGCATAAAAGTTAAAGGTGAAGCAAACCTCGAAGATATCAAAGCTTTTAAGCCTTATATAGACGGGGTTAGTGTTTTTGATGAAAAAATTGTCATTAAAGATGATCTTTTAAGCCAAAAAATCACCTTTGTGGCGGATCGCAGTTTCACTATACCTGCATTTAGCTTGAGAGTTTTTAATCCAATCACTGAAGAAACTAAAGTGGTGTCCACAGAAGAAATTATGATAAAAGTGAATAATGCAAAGGTGAAACCCGAAGAAGAACTTAAGATTAAAAGAGAAGATAAGCCAGTGGCTGAGAAAGAAAAAGTTATTCCCCAAGCTAAAGCATTTATAAATCTTGATATATTTTGGACAGCTGCGATATTTTTAGCCGGTGTGATGATTGGTGTTTTATTTATGCTTTTAAAGCCTCTTATTTCTTTTAAAAATGAGAAAAAGTTTGACATTAAAGATCATAAGATGCTTTTGGTGAAACTGATGCCTTTTGAAGAGAATGAGGATGTACGAGAACTTATGAGTGTTTTAGAAGCTAATATTTATAAAAATGAAAACATTAAGATTGATACAAAGAAGATAAAAGAGATAGTGAAAAAATATGAGATTTCTTAAGAGTTAATCTAAAATCTCATGAAGAGTTTTTCCATGACTCATTGTCTTGTTAACATTGTCCCAGTTTTCATTTATAATGTCTTCTTTGAGTTTAGACAGCTCATTTTCAAAAAGATCTATTGCTTCAAGAAGGTTGACTTTGTTTTGTTTAAATACATCTTCCCACATATGTGGAGAGCTTTTCGCCAACCTGCTCATAGAACGAAATCCACCGGCGGCAAGTGCTAAAATATTATGCTTGTTTTCTTGTTTCATAACGGTGTTTGCTAAAGAATAAGAAATCGCATGGGGCATATGTGAAATAAAGGCAGCATGTCTATCGTGCTCACTTGCCTTCATGAAGTACTTCTTCATTTTTAATGCTTTAAAGATTTTTTTTGCTGTTTTTTGCTGTGTTTCACCACTCTCTTCAAGATCACATAATACGACAACTTTATCTTCGTACAAACCTTCAACAGCAGCAGAAGGACCAAAGTTTTCAGTCCCTGTCATAGGATGTGAAGCAACAAAGTTTTTCCGTATATCGGATGGAACTGAATTCACTATAAGCTCTTTAGTGCTTCCCAAGTCTATAATCGTAGTGTTTTTAGGAACATCTTTAAGTTCTTTGAGTATAGAAATAACACCGTTCACAGGGATGGCTAGAAAAATAACATCGCATTTTTTCACCTCTTCAAGAGGGACAATAGTCTCCACCAAAGAGAGACTCAGTGCTTGAGATTCATGCTCTTTATTGTGGTCACTTCCGACAATAGAGGTGACAAAGTCTAATTCTTTTAAACTAAGAGCGAGTGATCCACCCATAAGCCCTAGGCCGATAATTGCTATGTTCATAAATAATCTTTTAAATAAGTTGAGAAATTATACTGAAATTAACCACAAAAAGGATAAAATCCCCTTTATTATTATAACAATTGGACTTGAATGAAACGAACTCTACTCTTCTTAACTTTGATACTCGCAATTAGTGCTGATGCAATGACAATACAATCCATTAAATACAAGGGTATGGTGCACATTTCAGAGAATGTGGCTTTACGTATGCTTCCGTTTGAAGTTGGAGATGATATTAACGAAGCAATGGCAGATGAAGCTGTGAAAAAATACTTTCAACAAGGCTATTTTACCGATGCATGGGTTGATTTTAATAATGGTGAACTAACGTTTAACTTTGTTGAAAAGCCTGTTATCTCTAAGATTGTTCTTGAGGGTTGGAAAGAAACTGAAGAAGAAGAGGTATTAAATACAGTTATTCAGATTAAGCGTGGTTCATTATACAATCAAAAGAAACTTGAAGATGCAAAGAAAAGAATTGCACAAGCAATTTCTCAAGAGGGAAAGATTGACAGTGTTGTAGAGATTGAAAAAGAACTCTTAGATAATGGAAGTTTGAAAATCACATTTATTGTAAATGAGGGTGAGACTATTGTTATTGAAAACCTAAAATATGATGGTGTAAAAGAGCTTGATAGTGATGACTTTGATGATGTGATTGCAAATAAAGAACATGAATTTATGGGTTGGCTTTTTGGACGTAATGATGGTGAAATGCAACTTGAAGATTTAGCTTATGATAATCTACGAATTAGAGATTACTATATGCAAAATGGATTCTTAGACTCTAAGGTTGGTACTCCATTTGTACGTGTTAATTTTGACAGCTATACAGCAGATATGAGTTATCAGATAGAAGAAGGTTCTGTGTACACAATTAATAGTGTATCTATTCATCAAGTGGAAAATGTAATTGAAGATGAAAAAGTTAGAGAAATCATCACACTTAAAGATTCTGATGTATTTAATATTAAAACATTCCGTGATAATGCAAAAGCTATTAAAACACTTATAGCTGATAAATCATATGCTTTTGTACAAGTTATTCCTGATTTAAAAAAGAATGAAGAAGAAAGTACTGTTGATGTTGTTTTTAAAATCATACCTGGAGAAAAAGTACGTATTCGAAATGTTATTATTGCTGGAAACACTAGAACGCTTGATAGAATTATTCGACGTGAACTTTTTCTTGGTGCAGGGGATATGTACTCATTAACGGACTTAGAAGATTCAAAGAGTTCTTT
>JACNLH010000057.1 GCA_014381585.1 Candidatus Sulfurimonas ponti | reverse complement strand
TTAATAATAGTTTTAAATGTATTGCCTATCTTATTTATAGATTTAGCTATGTTTTCTTGTTTTACAGGATCTATACTCTCACTAGGTTTAGCAAACCAGTAGCCTTGAAATATATCAATATCTTTTTTCATACACGATAGCACTTCAGAACTATTTTCAACTCCCTCAGCCACGACAATGGCACCCACCTCATGACACATATTTGAGATGGCACTTAGAATTTCAGAATTGATAAAATTATTATGTATATTATAAATGATGGATCTATCAACCTTAACAATATCGGGCTTAATATATTCAAGTCTATCGAAGCTCGAATAGTCTGTGCCAAAATCATCTATTGCTATTAAAAAACCTTTACTTTTATATTTACTGATGAATTTTTTTAAAGCTTGTGTATTTTTTATCTTATCTTCTTTTATCTCTATAACTATATTTGATGTTGCAATATTATGCTTATACACTATGGGTATAAAATTTTCATACATATCATTATCAATAATGGAAGGCTCAAAGTTTAAAAAAAGGAGTAGTTCCTTATTTTCATGATAGTATGGACTGAATTTCTCTAAAGCCAACTCTCTTACATATTCATCAAGTTCACAAGAGAGGCGCTCTTTTCTTGCCTGATCAAACAAATATAATGGTGAAATCAAATCATCATTATCATCATATGCTCTCGTGAATGCTTCATAAGCAAAAATTTTTTTATCTTTTATTGAAATAATAGCTTGGAGAAATATTTCAATTTTTTTCTTTTCTATTAAGTGATTTATCATACTTATATTGTATATATTTAAAACATGTAATTAAGCAACTATTTGTATAATAAATATACAAGATAGTAAATCAACCACTATATTTACTGAAAATCTATAGAATATACACACTTATAGAGCAATCCTATAATTTACATTATGATTAATATTTAATCAAGTATATGTATAAAATAGTCTCTTATTCCATTACAATTCCTCATAACAAATATAACTTCAAGGATATAAAATGCTAAAAAAATTAGTATGTTTAGGTTTAGGAATGTCATTAGTCGCAACTTCTGTCTTAGCTGCAGAACTGGAAAAGAAGAAATTAACGATAGGTTTCATAGCATTGACAGACTGTGCTCCTATAGTTATTGCTAAAGAAAAAGGTTTCTTTGAAAAATACGGCTTAGATGTGCGTGTTGTAAAAGAAGGTGGCGGTTGGCCGGGGATTCAACAAAAAGTGATAAGTGGTGAATATGACTTTTCTCATGCGCTTGCCGGTATGCCAATCGCAGCAACTTTAGGAATCAACGGAAATGCAAATCTTCAAGCAGTACTTTCACTTGACTTTAATGGAAATGGAATCACTTTTGGTAACAACATCATAAAGCAGATGAAAAAGTACGGCATGGATGATAAAAAACGCCCGCTTGGTTCGGAGTCACTTAAAAAGTATATAGATGCTAAACATGCAGCAGAAGGCGATAACTATCAACCTCTTTCTTTTGGTATGGTTCACCCGGTTTCCACACATAACTACGAGTTACGTTACTGGATGGCCTCTTCTGGAATCGTTCCTGACCGCGACACAACTATTAAACCGTTCCCACCGCCCACAATGCCTTCTAACCTCATCGCAGGTAACATCGAAGGATACTGTGTCGGTGAACCATGGAATGAAAGAATCGTTTTAAAGAAGAAAGGTTCCACGCTTGTTACAAACTATGATATCTGGAACAACAACCCGGAAAAAGTGCTTCAAACAAGAGCTGACTTTATTGATAAAAACCCTGAGACTACAAAAGCTGTGATGAAAGCGATTTTAGAAGCGCAAATCTGGCTTGACACTTCATGGGACAACCGTAAAGAAGCGGCAAAAATCATGTCTAAACCAAACTATGTTAAAGCTCCTGTTTCTGTGCTTGAGAAGTCTATGACCGGTACATTTCAATATCTAAAAGGTCAAGACTCTGAGCCAAACCCAATGTTTAACGTGTTTGCCAACTACTACGCAGCGTATCCTTACTACTCACACGGTATGTGGTTTATCACTCAAATGTACAGATGGGGACAAATCGATAAAGCTGTGGATATGAAAAAAGTTATCGAGTCTGTTTATAGACCTGACCTTTTTGCAGAAGTTGCAAAAGAGCTTAACTATTCACTTCCACCAAGCGCATGGAAAAAAGACGGTGTTGATAAATACAACATGTTTATGGACGGAAAAGTATGGGATCCAAATAAAGCGGTTGAGTATATCTACTCTACAGGCATAGATGAAGCTAAAGTTTCTAAAGAAGAACTTATGAAAGTGAACCAATGGACTGTTAAAACTGAACAACCGGACTATGTATGTCCTTATGGACCTGCTGGATGTGCAGATCCAAAATATGTAACTAAATAAGAAGTCATAAACAAAGCACACAAAGCTTCCAGCTTTGTGCTTCAGTGACCCAAGCGGTCTTAGCGTAGCTTTTTGGATGTATTCAAAAAGCGTGCAAATAGTAAAATTTACAGATATAAGCACCTAGAGCATATAAAGACAAAGAACTTCCTGCTCTAAAGTCTCCTCAAACTCTAGGTGCTTCTATGTGTAAATCACAAGACAAAAAAGGAAGTTCAAAATGAATAAAGAGTTACTTAAAAAAATATTTTTACCATTCATTGTATTGGTGCTGGTCATTCAAGTATGGACAGGTATCGCAAGTATAGTGGAAGATTTTCCAACACCGAGTGACACCTATGTTGCTGCATTTGGTGGGATTAATGCAGATGGCGATGAGATAATAGGTGTACTGGAAGATCCTTTTTATATAGAAAATCAAGATGTGAAAGGTCTTTTTTGGCAAATAATGGAGTCTTTAAAAAGAGTGTTTGCAGGTTTTTCTCTAGCAATCTTAGTTGGTGTTCCCTTTGGTTTGATGCTGGGAATGAGCAAAAGTGCTCAATATGCATTTGACCCGTTTATACAGATATTTAAGCCTATTTCACCACTGGCTTGGTTGCCACTGCTTTTATTTATATTTCAAGATATTAACATGACAGCGATTTCAACTATTTTTATCACATCGATATGGCCTATTATTATCAACACGGCACTGGGTGTGAAGAGCGTGAGCGAAGACTATATGAATGTTGCAAAGGTGTTAAGGTTCACAGCATTTGAGAAGATTGTTCAGATCATATTACCGGTTTCAGTTCCGTATATCTTTACAGGGATGAGACTCTCTCTTGGAATCGCTTGGTTGGTTATCGTTGCGGCTGAGATGTTAACCGGCGGTATCGGTATCGGATTTTGGATTTGGGATGAGTATAACAACTTGAATTACCATAACATCATCATAGGTATTATCGTTGTCGGTCTTGTTGGGTACCTCCTTGACCTGATAATGGGGAAAATTTCAGATTATTTTGATTATACAAAAAAAGGTAGAGCGTAATGAGTGAAAAGTTTTTAAGTTTAGAAAATATTGAAAAAAGATTCCCAATACCGGGAAAAGATGACTACGTGGCTGTGACAGATGTCAACCTTGAGATAAAAGAAAACGAAATCATCTCCATCATCGGTCATAGCGGTTGTGGTAAAAGCACACTTTTAAATATGATATCGGGTCTTGATGCTCAGACTTCAGGAAGTATAAAACTTCAAGAAAATGAGATACAAGGTCCCGGACCTGATCGTGCTGTTGTTTTTCAAAATCATTCACTGCTACCTTGGTTAAGCGTATATGAAAACATTGAAATGGCTGTTAAAAAAGTTATGCCCGAACTAGATGCGGCAGAACTTCGCCAAAGAGTTGAAACCTATATCAGTATGGTGAACCTTGATCACGCAAAAGACAAAGCGCCAGGCGAGATAAGCGGTGGTATGAAACAGCGTGTGGGTATTGCAAGAGCCTTGTCCATCACTCCAAAAGTTCTTTTAATGGATGAACCTTTTGGAGCTTTAGACAGTTTGACCCGTGCGAACCTGCAAGAACATTTAATGAGAATCCAACAAAAGGTGAAAAATACAGTCATCATCATCACACATGATATTGATGAAGCAGTTTTACTGAGTGATAGAGTTATTATGATGACGAATGGTCCTGATGCAACTATCGGTGAAATACTTGAAGTGAATTTAGACAGACCGCGAAACAGAGTTGAACTCCAACATGATCCAGAGTATATCAGATGCCGTGAAGCAATTCTCAGCTTTTTATATGAAAAATTTGCAAAGGACGATGAGTAAGCTTCTAAAGCTTACTTTTGATACTATACACTTTATAAAAAAGGTTCCCAATGGCATCAAACAAGATAAAAAGTTCCGGTTTTTCCTTAGCTAAGAGAAAAGAGTTGACAGGCGATGACTTCTATGATGTCAAAACTATAGGGGATTTAACAGTTGCTATAGTTTGTGATGGGGTTGGAAGTGCAACTGAGGGTGCACAAGCCGCTAAAAGAACCACCAACTACCTCATGAATAATCTCAAAATCCGTCCAAAAACATGGAGTATTGAAAAATCAATTATCTCCTTTATAAAATCTATCAATGCTATTCTTCACCAAGAATCACAAGTGAACTATCAAAGCACCGAACTTGTCACCACTTTAAGCATTGTTATTATAGAAGGAAATCAACTTTATGGGGCGAATGTTGGAGATTCCCGGGTCTATCTTTATAGAGACGGAACTATAAACCAACTCTCTTTAGACCATTCTATGGATGAGGCGGGATATGAAAATGTTTTAACACAGGCCATAGGTATCGACAAAGATGTGGAACCCTTTTATTTTGAAAATATTATACAAAAAGATGACAAAATTTTACTTTGCAGTGATGGTCTATATAGTTTAATGAGTGATGACCGCTTAGAAAAAGGTATCCGTTTAGGCGCACATTCCCTTGTCAAAAAAGCAAGTGCACTCATGGAAGACAATCTTCCAGATGACACAACAGCCATTGTGCTCGATATACTCAAGGCTGACGAATATGAAATACTTAAACAGCAAAAACTTCCTATTCCTGAGTCCTTAAAAAGCGGGCAGAATATCGATGGCTACACACTCGAAAAATCATTGATCCAAAATGACAGGACTTGGCTTTGTTCTAAAAAAACTAAACAATACGTTATAAAATTCGCCCCTCTTGAATGTGTTGAAAATGAAAAATCTCTGGATTTATTTGTAAAAGAGGCATGGAATGCCAAACGTCTCAAAGCCGACTTTTTTCCAAAAGCGGTCATCCCTAAAAACCGCACACAAAGATACTATGTTATGCAACTCTTTAAAGGTGAAGATTTAGATTCTTACCTTAAACATAAGAAGCTCACAATTGATGACTCTGTTGCACTTGCGGTCACCCTCTTGGATATGTCACAGTTTTTACTCAGATATGACCTTGTTCATGGAGATATAAAACCAAACAATATCATGATAGCCAAAGATGATGATGAAAATCTAAGCTACAAAATCATTGACTTTGGGAGCATCACTGAAATATTTTCGCTTAACTCAAATGCAGGGACACCTTCATATCTTTCGCCGGAGAGATTCCAAGGGGAGTCTATAAGTGAATCAAGTGAGATTTTTGCTATCGGTGTGACACTTTATCTTGCATTAACTGGAAAATATCCATATGGTGAAATAGAGCCTTTTCAAACTCCCAGCTTTAAATCTGCAAAAAAACCAAGCTTTTACAACAAGAATATTCCTGACTGGCTCGATAGTGTGATTCTTCGTTCCATCGCCATAGATAAAGAGCAAAGATATGAGCATTATTCAGAGATGTCTTATGAAATAAACCACCCTCAAAAGGTGAAAGCCTTTTTCAACAAAGAAGCAAGTCTCATAGAACGTTCACCGTTAACTTTCTATAAGGGAGGTTTCATTATAATGACAATACTTAACTTCATCTTACTTGTATGGATGAATGCAAAATAATAAAAATTTAAATTAAGATGATAAATGAACTGGTTCAACTTTTTTGACGATACAACAACAACTCTTCACCATCCTTTTGGACGGGGCATAAACGCGAAACTCTCTGATGAAGAGGAAGAACTTTTTGAAAAATCTTATGAAGCCTTTGAAAATAAAGATATTTTAAAAGCCTATGAATATTTTTTTAAATCCTTAGAGAATTTCACGGATGAGAAATCCAATGAAAACACCGTGACAAATCTCACTGAAGATAAACTCGAATTTCAAATCTACCAAGGTTCTGCTAAAGTCACAGGCTATGTCACCCAAGAACATCTCTATGCAGAAGCCATCATGACAAAAAGCTCTTCAGCGAATGTGTCTTTAAAAAGACATATACTCGATAGAAACTATCAATTCACCTATGCATATTATTTTATGGATGAAGAATACATTAAACTGAAACTCTATCATGACAACATCACCATGAATCCTCAAAAAATATTTTTTCCTCTAAGAGAGATCGCTCTGAATGCTGACTTTGATAAAGAGTATATGAAAAATGAATTTGCCGGAATAAACTTAGAGGACATTGAACATTTAGAAAAAGTCGATGAGGATGAACTACAAATCAAATACGACTTTATGCAAGAAACAATCAATGAAGTCGAAGCTAAAATAGACACCCTTCCCTCTAATGACAATGCAGGAATGCAGGCCTTCTTTCTTTTAAACACTCTTTATATGCTGGATTATCTTCTAGTGGCAAAGTATAGCATCTATCAAAAATCAAGTAAAAAGATTCAAGATTATTTCACTGAAGAAAATACAACTATGGAAGCAAGAAACAATGAGTTGAGAATCTATATAAATGAGCTTAAAGCTATGGATTTTAAAGAGTTTTCTTCTAATTTCTACAATGCAAAGTACACTTTCAACCCAACAGATAAAACACTTAAAGAAGATATAGACAACTTTATAAGCGAGTCACTTTTAAAAATCCGTTGGTACAAAAACAATCGTTATAAACTGATTATTCCGATAATTTATAAATATATCTCCTTTTATATCTTTTATAATTATGGACTCAATCCTGTTATAAAAGAATTGCTTCACACTCTTGTGCAGATTCAAAACCCTTCATTTTTCACATCTCTTGGCTACACAGAGCTTTACAATGAAGAAAATGAAACTTTCTCAAAAAAAAGCATTATTGCGAGAATAGAAAAGATTATCGAACCTCATCAAGCACGCTATAAACTCTTAGAAACTTTTGGCGAGGAACTTAACTTCAGTTCTTTAAATGAATTTTCCAACAGTTTTTATCTTCAGGTTCAAAATCTTAATTTTGAGGAGATATAAATGAACACACAGCATATCCTTGAAACATACATAGAAAATATAATCCAGATTATGACCCCTTATGGGACAGGAAGCGGTTTTATCCTTGGAAACCTTATCATAACCAACTCTCATGTTGTCGGAGGGCTTCAAGAAGTCGTTATCAGTGCAAAAAAAATAAAAAGAACCATCGCACCCGTTATCTATGACGATCCTTATTTCGACCTTGCCTTTATAGAGTTGGAATCTCTTATCCACCCAAACACCATACTTCAACTCTCGAGCAATATAGTCTCCGATGGAGACACAACTATAGCAATCGGACACCCTTACGGACTTAATTACACTGCAACTGAGGGGATAGTCTCCCGTGCATCACGTCTGCAAGATGACTTAGAGTATATACAAATTGATGCTGCCATCAACCCTGGGAACAGTGGCGGTCCGCTTTTAAATGCAAACGGTGAAGTGATCGGTGTGAACACCTTTATAATCCAAAATGCAAACAACCTCGGCTTTGCGCTTCCTTATTTTTATGTGCAAGAAGCTTTGGATGAGTTTTTAGCCTTAAAGAAAAAAAACATCATAAAGTGCACCTCATGTAAAAATCTTGTTGAAGAAGAAAAGATTAAAAATGACTACTGCTATGAATGCGGTGTGAAAATTGAAACTGCAAGGCTGCGTCGTAAAGGCTATAAACCCACAGGTCCTACAAAACTTCTAGAGGATATTTTAAGTTCACTTGATGTGGATGTGGACTTATCTAGAAGAAGTCAATCATCATGGCGTATAGATCACGGAAGTGCCCGTATCGATATCAACTACTACGAAAATGGAATCATCATAGGCGATTCAAAACTTTGCGGAATACCCTCAAAAAATATAGAAGAGGTGTATGATTATCTTTTAAAAGAAAATGCAAAATTGTCTTATTTACAATTTTCCATCAATGAAAACAGTATTTACCTTTCATATCTTATTGTTGATTCTTCCTTAACACTTATAGAAGGAAAAACAGCTATAAATAGGCTTATGGAGTATTCAAACAAGTATGATGATATTTTAATAGAAAAGTACCATGCAATCAAACAAAAAAGAGATGAGGAAGACTAAAATAAAATGAAAGAATTTTTAGAATTTAAAGTGAATTTAGACACATTTATAGAAGATTTACAAACAAGATTACAAAACAATGAAAAAAAAGTCGAAGCATTGCTCGCACAAGAAAAGAAAACTTATGTAAATTTTGTAAAACCGCTTCAAATGATGGACGAGTATTTGGGACAGTTTTTCACGCCCCTTTCGCACATCAACTCTGTAAGCAATACGAACGAGACACAAAAAGTCTACAGTGATTCACTGCCTATAATCACAGAATACTCAACAAAGATTTCACAAAATCTGGATATCTATAAAGCTTATAAAGAGATAGAAGCAAAGGAAAAAGAGCATTTGAACTTTGCACAGAACAGAGTCTTAGAGTTGAACATTCAACACTTTGAACTCAGCGGTGCGCATTTGGATGATGCAACAAAAGCAAGACTTCAAGAGATAAATATTCGAAAAAGTGAGCTTTCAAACAACTTCTCTCAAAATCTGCTTGATGCCACCAATGCTTATGAGTATATTATCACAGACGCTAAAGATGTTGAGGGTTTACCTGAGAGTGATATAAGCGCTGCGAAGTTTGAAGACAATGGTGAAGTGAAATACAAGTTCACCTTGCAGATGCCTTCTTATATCGCCTATATGACTTATGGAAAAAATGCACAAATCAGAGAGACTTTATATAAAGCCTATGTGACAAGATGTCCAGAGAATGCCGCGATTATAGATGAGATTTTAGCGCTTAAAAATGAGATGAGCCAACTTTTAGGGTTTAATAATTATGCAGAGTATTCACTCGCTGGAAAAATGGCAGAGAGTGAAAATGTTGTTTTAGGATTTTTAGAAGATTTGATTAAAAACTCTAAAGCTCAGGCAAAAGTGGAATTGGCTGAAGTTCAGGCAATAGCTCCGCAAAAACTTCAAAGCTTTGATAGCGCATTCTATTCAGAGATTCTAAAAAAAGAAAAGTATGATATTGATGAAGAAGAGTATAGACCTTACTTTGAGCAGACAAGTGTTATCAATGGAACATTTAAGTTTTTGAACTCCCTCTTTGGCATTCGATTTGAAAAGCTTGATGAAGTCTTGTGGGATGAAAAAGCCACTTCATATGACCTATATGTGGATGATAAACTCTCTGCACGACTCTATTTTGATTTAGAAGCAAGGAAAGGAAAAAGCGGCGGTGCCTGGATGCATAACTGGCAGGCGCATTGTACAACTGAGGATGGTGCAGAGCAATTAGCTTCGGCATTTGTTGTGTGTAATTTTCCAGCTTCAAGCGAGACAAACCCTTCCCTTTTACGACATGATGATATAGTCACACTCTTCCATGAGATGGGACATGCTATTCACCATATGCTAAGCAGCGTGGATGAAAATGAAGTGAGCGGAGTCAATGGGGTTGAATGGGATGCAGTTGAATTTCCATCACAGTTTTTAGAAAACTTCGCTTATGAACCGACAGTGCTCAAACTTTTTGCACATCATCATGAGAGCGGTGAAGTGATTCCAGACGAGATGATAGAAAAACTGGTGAAGAGTAAAAACTTTCTCTCTGCTTCAGGGATGTTGCGACAACTTGAGTTTTCACTCTTTGACTTTAAACTTCACATGAAAGTGCACAGCGGTGAAGAGGTGCAAAATCTGCTCGACTCAATCAGAGAAGACACAGCCCTTATCAAAACCCCTGCTTACAATAAGTTTCAAAATGGTTTCGCACATATCTTTGCGGGTGGCTATGCGGCTGGATATTATTCGTATAAATGGGCAGAGGTTTTAAGTGCGGATGCATTTTTCTCCGTTGTGGATGAAGGGATCTTTAATTCACCGACAGCTCTGGAGTACCTTAACATTGTCTTACGCGGCGGGGGTTCAAAAAGTATGAGTGAGCTCTTTGCTGAACTTATGGGACGGGAACCGGATCCTTCTAAGTTACTAAGACTTAACGGAATCAATGAGTGAAATTTTTCATTTTATTTGTCTTTTTAGTGAGCTTTAGTTTTGGAGATAGTGTATTGAAAATTGCAACATATAATGTGGAAAATCTTTTTGATTTAGAAAAAAGTGACTTTAGATACGAAGAGTACAAGCCTTACGGCAAATCTCTTTGGAACCAAAAAAACTATAAGATAAAATTAAAAAATATTGCAAAAGTGATTAAAGATATTGATGCTGACATCATCGCCCTTCAAGAGATAGGTTCGCTCAAAGCCCTTAAAGATTTACGTCTTGAAATCAAACGCCAAGGTTTGTACTATCAATATTTTAGTATTGCAAACAAAAAAAAGACCGTGATACAAGTTGCCCTTCTGAGTAAAATCCCTTTTATCTATTCAAAAGATTTAAGTGTCACTTCTTCTTTCAAATACAGAAATATTTTAGAAACAAAGTTCAAATTTCAAAACAAAGAATTTTATATATTCAACAATCACTGGAAAGCTAAATCCTCTCCTGAAAGCATGCGTGTTGTTTCTGCAAAAGCACTTAAAAAAAGAATCTCACAAATTGGTGAAGATAAAAACATCATCCTTCTTGGAGATTTTAATTCAGACTATGAAGAGTATATAAAGTTTAAACGAAAAAGACAACATAATGACACGCATGGGAAAACCGGTATCAACCATATCCTAAAAAGTATCGAACCTGCTAAAGACGGATTTTATAACCTCTGGTACGATGCGAAGGAAGAAGAGCGTTATTCATATATATTTAAAGGGAAAAAAGAAGCCCTTGACAATATACTGATCTCTCATTCTTTACGAAACACTCAAGGTGTCTCCTACATCACCGGTTCTATAAAAAATTTCAATAAAAGCTATCTTTTTAAAAAGAAAAATATCTATAGATGGCAAATGTCGCATGGGAGAATAAAAAAACATAAAGGAAAGGGCTATTCAGACCACCTTCCTGTTCTTGGCAGATTTTTATTTAAGAGCTGAGCACCTTGGACAAACTCCATTAAAAATAAGCGAGTTTGATTCCAGTTTATAATTACTTCTCTTTTTAACTTCATTAACAATAGATTCTATGTTTAAATCAATATCAATCACATCAGAACACTTCATACATGCCACGTGGGAATGATTATCTTTAACAAGTTCAAATACATTTTTTTGTTCAGATAATTTCACTTCAAGTAAAAATCCTTTCTCTAACATAATATTGATATTTTTGTATATTGTGGCAAGAGAAATTGAAGGAAATTTTATCAACAAGGTGCTATAGAGTTCATTCACATTCATATGCCCGTGTGTGGACAACACATTAACAATCTCTAATCTCTGCGGGGTTGCTTTAAGGCTGTATTTTTGTAATAAAGCAGTGTTATCCATCTGTTACTCTCCGTTACTTTATGATAACAATTATATAATAGAAAGCTTTTAGTAATGATAAAATTTATTATTCAATAATATCAATTATAATGCAGTGGGAATATAGGGAACACTTTTGAGCTAAGAAACTGTGCACTCAGAGCATTTCCCAGTGAATACAAGCCTGGAACTCTCAAGAGAATAATCACTCTTTTGATGTGCTTCTTTATATATTTCTTCTAAATTTACAACAAGCTCTAAAATTGCGTCACACTCTGTGCACACAACATGAGAATGTTCTTCTTTTGCGAGTTCATATAAATTTTTTTTATTTGGGATTTGCACTTCTGAGAGTATTTTGTTTGCCAACATAGTGTTTAAGTTTTTATATACAGTTGCCAGTGAGATAGAAGGGAAACTAGAATGTAAAAGTGCATACAGTTCATCGACATTTATATGCCTATTAGTGGACAACAAATTAACTATTTCAACTCTTTGCGGAGTGACTGTTAATTTTTTTTCTTTTAATAGAGAGATAATATCTAACATTTTTTAATATTCCATATATTTTTTGTAATTTAGCACATTATACAGAGACTATTCTTTAATTTTGCTAATTCTTATAAGATAATTATTATTTCCTAGTAATATTGAAATTATTTTTAATCATTATCCGTAATTCGGATATTATGATATACTTTATTGAAATAAGGGGTGAAGAATGACGATGAAAGAGATAAAATTATTGTTGAATATTTCTACAAGCACTATGAGTGATTGGAATAAAAGTGAAAAAAGATCAAAGCTGGCAAAGCTGTTAAAAAATATTGACATAGATACGGTTAATATGCTTTTAAGTATAGAAGATAAAAAGCCTAAGTATAGTTCAAAAACTCAAAAAATAAAACTTAACAAAAAACTTTTTACAAAAGATATACTTTGGGCGCAAGAAGATGGATCAGAGGTCTATATAAAAAATCTGATTTCAGCCTTTTTCAATATCCCCAATCAAGAGGACACCATAAAGATTATTCAACTGTTTGGTGAAAAAAGAGTCCTCAAAGTGCTTGACAAACATAAGTTGATAATGAGTCCTGAAGACTATCAAGAAAGTTATGAACAAATTCAATATGCAATATCACCAAAGGAGTATTTTGACAACTTCACCCTTCCTGATTTAGATCTGATTTTACATAATCCAAAACAAAGACATATTGATAAACTTCAGCAAATCTATACTGAAGATGAGTTGCTTGATATGGCTAAGGATAAACATATAGGACTTAGCGCTCTGATGCAGATAAAAAAGTTTCTTAGCAATCCCCAATAATTCTTCTGATGGTATTACACGTTCTTTACGCTATAATTACGTAAAAATTTAAGGCTGAACATGAGTGATATTTTAATACAAGCTAAACCCTCTATGCTAAGAAATAGTCCGATTTCAGGAACAATCTTTGGAATTTTAACATTGGGACTGGTTCCTTTTATCTGGCGTGGCGGTCAAGTTTTGACTATCTACGAAAATGGCGACATCTCTTACCAAAAAGGAATAGCTTCAAGAGAAAACATTGAACTTCAAGCATCTGAAATACGCTCGGTGAAGGTGCAACAGTCATTATTTGCACGTATGATGAATGCCGGAAATGTAGAAATATACACAACAGGGGACACTCCTGAAATTTCTATCGCAGGACTTAGCAATCCAAATCATATAAGAGAGACTCTAAAAAGTTTACAAAATGCCTAGTAAAGAAGGCAGTGGCTTTTTACAGATACTGCTCTATATAATCGGCGCAGTGTCTGTACTGCTTTTTATTTACTTTTTAGTCATTCCTTACACAATAGAGTTTGTTGATGTGTATTTTGAAGAAGGTCTTGGTTTAAAATCAGCGGCAGTTATATCTTTCTTTGTCAGTATCGCCACTGTTGTGCTTTTTGCCATGGTTGGCGGCGATGGGCTTATTGGTGAAGTGCAGTATATGTTCGCTGCATTTTTCACTTACTTTTTTATTCTCTGGCTCTTAATAGCCTGGATATTTTAACACTTTAAATAAAGGATACAAAATGATGATTGGAATTGTTTCTGGATTGTTGACATTTTTTTTAGGTTTTATAGGAACATTCATTGTGAGATTTGCGATAGTGAAACAGCCCTTTGAAAAAACTATACTGCCGACTTTAATACACTTTATACTAAATGCGATGGTGGTTATACCAGTGATTGGTGTTGTTATAGCGTTAATCGCAAATATTTATTTTGTGTGGGTGAACTTTAAGATGACACTGGAGACTTAAACACCCTCCTCGCTCTCAACATAATCGTATGATTGTTCTTGACTCTCATCATAATCATAGTCCTCTTCCCCGCCATAATCATAGCCATAATCACCATCAAACTCTTCGTCTTCCCTGTCATCTATGTAAACTAACATGATAAATCCTTTTATCTATAGAGTTATATTATATATCGAATATTTCAGCCTAATATTTAGAGATGAAAATATTTTCGATATAATTGTTACATTCGATAATGGGAAGTTAAGAATATGGGTTTTAAGATTTTCAAAAATGTGCTGCTGGCGTTAATACTAATCGCTATAGTGCTTGGATTGATTTATAAAGCAAACAACCCCAGTGACTACAGGCACCCACGTGAAAGAAGTATTAAACTGTATTAAATAGTATAATTTTTAGATATTTAAATGACTTATAAATTCTTTGGATAAAGATATCCCTTTTTGTTTAAACCGATTAGAAACACTAGGTATATATACTTCATCAGCTGATGCAGAAAACAGTTCTATCCACTTTTTAAAACTTTCTCTGCTTATATGAGGAACCTTGATATGAGCACCATAAATATTTCCTTTATAGGTCTTTTCACCCTTAAGCTCAGCCAGCCAAAAATCTGCTAAAAGTTCTATATGTTCTTGCCAATCTTGATTTTTTATATCATTGCCGAGTTCATTAATAAAAAAAGGACCTAGCACTTCATCCGCTATAGCTCTTGTGTAAAATAAAGTCATCAAGTATCTGACATTCTCTCGTGTAATATTATTTTGAAGTTCCAAGCTTCACCCTTTTTATATGTATTCTTTATATAAAGTATAATTTTTAGAAATGAAATTATAGCAAAATTTATAAAAATTCAATATACTGTTCTTTAAACGGTTCAGACCTTATATTAAGTTATTATTAATGAGTATTTAGTCATTATTATCGTATATAAGTACAAAGGATATATTATGAAAACAGAACTAAAAGCAAAACTCGAAAAAATTGTAGAATTGGTTAACAATCTTATGGTTGATCCGGATATCGATCTTGAATATTGTATACCGGAAGTTGCAACCACATCTGATAGTTGTGATGTTTCAGGTGTTCCATACATTTCAGTGAGATATTCTGAAAATAAATATGTAGAACGTAAAATCCGTTTGACTGACACTTATCTAAAAAACTCAGCTGAGGAAGTTGCTAAACTTGTTACATTCTCTATTGAGCAGTTTAAAGAAGAACTTGATTCAGTTCAAATGAGTTAAATTCAACCTTGAATTAATCAAAAAGAAAAAAATAATATCGGGTGATGAAATGAATAAAACTCTTAAAACCTTGCTGATAGTGGGGATATTCACTGCTATTGCAGCTGGATTGGTTTACAAAGCCATGAACCCTAATGACTATCAAGACCCACGTTATAGAACAAGATGATAATTAGTATTTTAAAAATACTAATTATATTATTTAACTAAAATCTATATTTATATAGTTATAATTCAACTCTCAATATGAATACAATTTTATAATAAACATATATAAGGAAATGAGATGAAAAAAAAATTAATTATAAGTATAGCAGTTGCATTATTATCCACCAGCCTCTGGGCAGAATTCAGTTTTAATGGTCTGTTTAAAGATATGACAAACGGTATCACTTCAATGTCAAGCAATACCAACAAAGCCACTGTATCGACCGTAGATGCCACTGTTGATGCGTCTATTGACACTGAAAAAGCTACAGTTGAAGCTAGTGCAGACTCCAAAGAAACTATAATAGAAGTTTCTGATAAACTCAAAACTATCCAAGTCACCACAACAAAAAAGCTTGAGTCCGCCACACTGGATATATCTAAAGATGTAAAAGACACTGCAATTGAGGTTGCGCAAGACACTAAAGCCAATATATCTAAAACAAATAACAAACTAAAAGATAAATCAAGCACAGCCACTAAAGATTTCAAAGATAGAATAACTTCAAATTCAAGTGATTTAAGCAGTTCTGTAAATACAGCGAATAAAGATCTCAACGATGAAACTAAATCACTTTCCGGCAATGTTAAAAGCTCTGTTAACACTGCATCTGATGACACTGAAACCACCCTCACAAAGGGTTCTAAAAACCTGAAATCTGCTGTGAACACCAGCTCTTCAAATTTAAAAAATGCCACTAAGACTATCTCTGATGAGATGAATGATGTAACGAAATCAATTTCTAAAGAAGTAAGCGCAGCAAGCAACACTGCCACAACAGATATGAGCAGATCTGTACGCACCATCTCAAACGACATTACTGATTAGTGATGTCATTCCTTGAGGGATGTCTGATAAGTCACTTGATTTTTGATAAAATCAATCTTTGGGCATATAAATCAACACATCACATGGAGATCTTTTTAAGATGTATGAAGCAACGCTCCCCAATAGTGCTTTGAGTCCTGCAGTGCCTTGTGAACCTATAATTACAAGATCACAAGAGTCTTTTTCTATGTATTGCAGTATCACCTTTTTATTATCTAGCTTTGCATCAATCACTTTTCCTTTTCTAACAGAGATATCTTTTATGAAATCCTTCATCTTTTTTTTAGCACGAACTTTCGCC
>JACNLH010000015.1 GCA_014381585.1 Candidatus Sulfurimonas ponti | reverse complement strand
GACTTGTCGGTTGTGCCGGCGGTCTTGGCGGTACTGCACTTATCAAAACTCTTGGATGGTCTAAAGGTGCATTTGACGGTTACACAGCAGGATTCTTAATCTTCGCAGCTGTTGTACTTGTTGCAATCGCAGGTCTGAGTATCGTTAAAACAAGATGGAGAACCACTTGGGGGGTTCAAGCAGGAGGGATGATTTAGTCCTCTTGCTTTTTAGTTTTTGCCTTGACTTTTTTATGTCGAGGTTTCTTCTTTTTATCTTTAACTTTTCCACCCAATCTGTTTCCCTGAGGGATTGGTGTAGGAGTAAAACCTTCAAGCTCTTTTGCTTGTATCTCAGCTTTCATATTAAACTCTATAGCACTCAGAGCTTTATCATCTTCAGGACTTACAAGGGCAATGGCACTTCCAAGTTCATTCATATATGCAAGACGGTTATAGTAGACTTGAGGGATGAGAGGAAGATCGTAGCTGATAAGCAACTTGATATCTTTTAATTCAAGAGTTTCTAAAATTGTATCTGTAGTTATAAGTATGTTTATAGCGCATAAGTTAAAGCGGGTGGCAGCTTCGAGTTGTTGTTCTGCTCTATGGTTTCCATGAACAGCTAAAGCTTTGAGGTTTTTTGAGTTGAAAAATTCACTCAACTGGTCTGCTTTACGCTTGCTTTTGACTACAATGACACTCTGTGTATTTTCATATTGCCCAAGAAGCAAGTCAAGCATAGCTATCTTATCATGCTCTTGAACAAAGTAAGCCACTTGCGGGGTTCGCAAAGCAACACTTCTTTGGTCATAATATATTTTTTTTGGCTTATCAGTTTGTTCAGCTTGTTGGGACATTGGTATAATTCCTTAATATTTATAGGAATTATAGCTGATTAGTTTAAGTTTTCTAATCTTGAAATTCAGCAGTCTTTAAAAACTTAATATTTGTATCGTATATATAATCTTATATCTTGAGCTTTATCCACATAGTTGCCGGGGTTGGTCATATCACTTGAAATTTTAGTGGCTGTTCCAGAGGTGTTTCCGAAAAATCCATTGCTTCCTGTGTACTCATAGTCTATATAGTCAACCCTGAAAAACCAAAAAATCCCCTAATTTTAGGGCTTTAAAAGCATTTATCACCTATAATTTCAACCAATAAAGGTTTAATAACAACCTAACTTCTGGTCGAAATGGACTAAAAAAATGCTTAAAAACAGCTCCTCAAAGAAACAACTCAATTTATTTCAATCTCCACTCTCTAATATTCTTGATATGAATGATCCACTTATAGCATTAGCAGATACGATTGACTGGAAAATATTTGAAGAGAAGTTTGAAAAATATTACTCTAAAGATGGAAGACCGGCTAAGCCGATAAGATTAATGGTTGGAATACTTCTGCTTAAACAACTTGAGAACCTAAGTGATGAGAGTGTAGTCCTGCAATGGAAGAGAAACCCATACTATCAATACTTTTGCGGCTTAGATGAACTCCAAATCATTGAGCCTTGCCATCCTACAGATTTAGTTTACTTCCGTAAGCGTATAAGTACAGAGGGTATGAAAGTTATATTTGCTATGAGTGTATCTCTACATGGTAAAGATGTACAAGAAAAACAAGTGATAATTGACACAACAGTGCAAGAGAATAATATCACTTATCCCACTGATGGTAAACTGGCAATAAAAATAATCAATCATCTTCATAAGATAGCCAAAGTAGAATCTATTCAAATGAGACGAACTTATATGAAGGAGATTAAAGGGCATCGTATCTCACTTAGATTTTTTCGTCATCCTCGAAAGATAAAAAAAGCAAGAAGTGCAATGAAGAGATTGAAGACTATCGCTAAAACACTTATAAGAGATTTAGACCGTAACTTTACACAAGAGCAACAAGAAAAATATGCTGAGAAGTTTTACCTTTACATGAGAATACTCCTCCAAGAAAAAGGAAGTAAAAATAAAATATATTCACTTCATGAGAGTCATGCTTATGCAGTGGGTAAAGGTAAAGACCATAAGAAGTGGGAATATGGAACCAAGGCTTCACTTGTTACAACTAAAAAGAGTGGAATTATCATAGGTGTAGCATCACATAAGAAAAATGAACATGATTCTAAAACACTTGAAGCTGCACTCACATCCGCCAACTCAAATAGAACCAAGCTGATTAAAGAAGCAATATGTGATAGAGGCTATGTAGGTAAAAAAGAAGTGCTTAACACTAAAATATCTCTTCCTGGAGTGCCGCTTAAGCGTGACACCAAATATCAAAAAGAACAAAAAAGAGAAAAGTTCCGTAGGCGTGCTGCAATAGAACCAATCATAGGGCATGTTAAATCAGACCATAGAATGAAAATAAACTATCTTAAAGGCTTCATAGGGGATGAAATCAACCTGCTATTGGCTGCTAGCGCCTTTAATCTTAAGAAATGGATGAATAACTTCATTCAGTTCATTATTTTACTCAAACTACTAATGTTAACTACTGCTTTACTACAACAAAAGCAAGAAGACAGACATAAATATGACAAACTATTTTTACTGCTTTTTAGATTGTGGTAGAATTAGTGAATTTAAAATTATTGGTCTGACTTGAAATTGGTTTTTCAGGGCTGACTATTTAAAGGCAGTTCTGTGCAAAGAAAAACAAGAAAAGCATTTTCTCTTATAGAGTTAATGATTGTAATCGTTATTTTAGGGCTATTAGCAGCTATGGTTATGCCTAGTCTAACAGGCAAAGGTGAAGAAGCTAAGAGAAACTTAGTATGTGTTCAAATGAAGTCTATCTATAATGGTGCTTTGGATATGTTCAAGGTGAATAACTCTATGTATCCATCGACTGCTGAAGGGCTTGAAGCTCTTGTTTCTAATCCAGATTCTGATAAGTATTCTAACTATTCAACAAGTGGGTATTTTAAAGATTCTAAACTTCCAAAAGATTCATGGGGGAATGATTTTATCTATATCAACGATGCAGGCAGTATAGAAATCATCTCTTTAGGAGCTGATAAAAAAGAGGGTGGAAAAGATGAGGCTGCCGATATTAAGATGAGCGAGTGTAAATAGCTATACTGCTAGTTATGCTATAATCTTAAGATGCTAAAAATAGAAAAAATTAAAGAAGTTTTACATACATTTAAAGAGATAGAGTTTGCTTATCTCTTTGGATCATATGCTACAGATAAAGCAGATAAGAATAGTGATATTGATATTGCTATTTTTATTAAAAAAGATTATGATATTTTTGA
>JACNLH010000008.1 GCA_014381585.1 Candidatus Sulfurimonas ponti | reverse complement strand
ATAAACATAAAAGGGGAGAATATTTTTAATAAAGGCTTGAAAAACAGTTATCTGAGCAAGACACTGCCTCAAGAGAGTGTAGTTGTTCCTGTGCTTGAACGTCGGTTTTTATTTGCAATGGAGTGCTTATTTTAATGAAAATACTTTTGCTATGCTTACTTCTTAGCACTTTGTATGCAGATGATGCAAAGTTGGCATCAGGCATATTTAATAATATAGTGCAGTCCATAACGAAAAAAACAAAGCCGAAAGTATATATACATTTTGATATTGAAGCTCTTGAAAAACACCCGGGTCTTATTGTCCGAGTGGAGAAATGCACTGAGGCGGATATTGTTTTATTATCGAGTTTAAAAAAAATACCTGCTTCTTGTAATGATAAAGTCTTGTTTGGAACTAGATATTTTCACCTTAAAAATTCAAAAGTTGTCGGTTCATTTTTTTGGCAAAAAGGACGCCCGAACATTCTTTTTTATCAAAAACGCTTAGACAGATACAATCTTAAACTAGATGCCGGCTTTAATAAATATATCGAGCCTTAGATGTTTAGATTGTTGAAAATGCAAAGAAGTTTTATTGTTTTATTGATAACAATACCTTTCATGACAATTTTGTCTATTGTGATTTATACAGAATATATTCAAACAAAAGAGGATGTTTTTAAGATAATAAAAGAACATCTTATTGATGAAAAACTACACTTGCTTGAAAACTATTCTGAATCAGTATCTTCAAATTTTGATATAAATATTAAAAAAAGTTTCGCTGCTGATGAAGAGTTGACTTTAGAATATGAAGATAAATTGCGTCTTATAGAAGGCGACGAGATTAAATATTTATACCTTTTACATAAAGATGTGAATGGTGATTTTCGCTTTTTAATTGATGCTACATTGGATGTGAATGAAAAAGCAGAGTTTAACCAAAAGTTCAACCCTCAAACTGAGATATGGAACAAGGCGTATGAGACCGGTGAAGTCCAAATAGTGCATCAAAAGGAATTAGACCAGTTATGGGTGTCAATCGCTTATCCTATTCTTCTAGAGAGACAAGTTATCGCAGTGATAGGTGCTGATTTCACTTATGATGTATACACTCAAATCATTAAAACATTAAACCCTCTAGAAAGCTTATACAGCTATGTCGGTGTTTTTATACTGCTTATGTTGATTCTAGCGTATATTCTTATGTATCTGTATTACAAAACTAGAAAAAAAAGTTTTATAGACCCTTTAACACAAACCTATAATCGACAATATCTGAGCGAGTTTTTAGAAAGAAGTTCTTTGAAAAACCATCATATAATGATGATTGATCTTGATCACTTTAAGCAGGTGAATGACCATTATGGACATGATGTGGGCGATGAAGTGCTCATAACTATTTCGCAAAAAATTAAAAATATTATTCGAAAAGAAGATACACTCATCCGTTTTGGCGGTGAAGAATTCATACTGTTTGTATATAAACAAGAGATAAGAGCTTCAATAGATATCGCAAATCGTATTCGAAACACTATAAAAAACACAGTTATACATACAGATATGAATCAAATCAGTATAACACTCTCCATAGGTGTGAACCCTTATCCATTTCATGCAAAAAATATTGAAGAGGCGATCAAGATTGCCGATGAACAGCTGTATATTGCAAAGTCATCAGGACGCAACAGGGTGGAGGTCTTTAATGACAAAGAAAAGGAATCCAGCAGTTCATCTAAGCGTATCAGTGACATACACTTAGCAATAGATGAGCAAAGAATCACATGTGCCTACCAGGCTATACACTCGAGCAAAGATAGAAAAATTATAAAATATGAAATGCTTATGCGTCTTATAGAAAAAGATGGAAAAATTGTAGCACCGAATGAGTTCTTACCATCAATTAGAAACACACATGTGTATGTTAGCTTAACTGCAATAGTTTTAGACCTTGCTATAAAAACACTAAAAGAAAAAGATTGTGAAGTCTCAATTAATCTTGATATACAAGACCTTTTAAATGATGATTTAATGCAACTGATTAAAGATAAACTTGAAAATGAGCAGAACTTAGCAAAAAGATTAACAGTGGAGATTTTAGAACATGAAGAGATAACAAACTTCACTATGATTAAAAAAAGAATAGACTTTCTTAAAAGCATGGGTGTTCTTATCGCTTTAGATGATTTTGGAAGCGGATATGCAAACTTTAATTATCTTATAAATCTTGATATAGATATATTAAAAATTGATGGCTCTATAATTAAAAATATTGAGATAGATAAGCCCTCCTATCAGATTGTAAAAGCTATTATAGCTTTTGCAAAGGGGATGGGTATGACTACAGTTGCAGAACAGGTTGAGACAAAAGAAGAGTGCGATATTCTTTGTGCTTTAGGTGTTGATTGTGTGCAAGGGTATTATTTAGGACGTCCGGAGTTTGATTTAAAGTAGGAAGTGTTTATAATCCCCTGGAACAGGGGAATAAATGGAATGTTGAAAATACTTATTTGGCTTCTATTGCAGCTATTAAATCTTCTTTTGTAGAGATAGTTTTAATTTCAGATATCACACCATTGTTTACATAAGCGATTACGATTTTTGTAGTGTCCACTGATGCTCTAAAAGGTGCTGAAGCCTCTTTTTCTGTTAAAAGTAAAACAGTGTGTTTAAAGTCTTTAAGCCCTGGAAGTATAAACATACTTCTTATAAGAGAAGGTGCTCCGCTTATATCTGCCACATATTGTGTGTTGTTGTCACTTAAGTAAGATGCTTCTTTAGTTGCAAAGTAGTCGTTAGATAAGTGACCCATATCATCAGAAAAAGCAAAAATCACCTTTGTCGTTGCAGGGTTAAGTGTATGCCCTTTTTCAAACTGATCGTTAAGTGCTATTGATAAAGATTTTCCAATCACTAATGCTGGTTCTACATTTGTATCAACTGCTTTATCTGAACTACATCCTATTAAAAGTAATGCCGCAATGAATCCTAAGATTATTTTTTTCATGTATGTCTCCAATTTTTTTGTTATATTACAAGGTGAACTTGATTCTTGGAGTATATGATTGTAGTGTGTTTATATACTTAAGTGAGGATTAAGTATATATAAAGAGTTATTTATATGTTATATCACTTTTTAGCAGTTTGATAAAATCTTCCTCATTCATCGGTTTTGCAAAGTAATATCCTTGGATTATTTCGCAATCTTTTTCTTTTAAAAATTGTAACCACCAAGTAAACCCCATCTATCAAAGTAAATAAGTTTCAGCTAAAGCTTA
>JACNLH010000009.1 GCA_014381585.1 Candidatus Sulfurimonas ponti | reverse complement strand
TGCCGGTGCATCTGCAATTTCACATGACCTTTATGCGTCTGTATTTAAAAAAGGAAATGCTGATTCTCAAAGTGAAATGAAAGTTTCTAAAATGGCTACTGTGGCACTGGGTGTTATCTCTATTTTAATGGGTATCGCGTTTGAACAACAAAATATCGCATTCGTGGTCGGTCTTGCTTTTGCTATTGCAGCATCTGCTAACTTCCCGATTTTATTCCTTTCAATGTATTGGAAAAATCTTACAACACGCGGTGCTGTTATCGGTGGATCTTTAGGTCTTGCAACTGCAGTCTTACTTGTTATTCTTGGACCAATTGTGTGGGTGCAGATTTTAGGAAATGAAGAAGCGATTTTCCCTTATAAATATCCGGCATTGTTCTCAGTGACGGTATCGTTCGTATCTATTTGGTTCTTCTCAATCACAGACAGTTCACATAATGCTGAACTTGAAAGAGAAGCGTTTGAAGCTCAGTATGTTAGAAGTCAAACCGGTATCGGTGCAGAAGGTGCATCTGAGCACTAGTCTAAAGTATATATATATATTCGTCCGCCAAATAGGGAAAAGCCGTTTCTCTATTTGGCTTCGTTTGACCTCAAAGGTCACAAAAGATTGCCTCTCTCCTTGGAGGCATACTTATTTGGAGTGCTATTGTGAGTATATTAGACCAAAGAAAGCTAATTGAGTCTATACATCCTTTTGAGTTATTAAGCACTAATGAGCTTGATAATTTAATGTCTAAAATTGATATAGCTTACTATCCGCAAGATACATTACTCATTTCCAAAAATCTACCCTCTATTGCTTTTTATATTGTTATCAAAGGTTCGGTGAATGAATTCATAGATGATGAGATTCATAATGTATACAGCTCCGGTGACAGTTTTGATGCAGATGCTTTGATTTATAATAAATGTGAAAGTAAATTTGTAGTTGATGAAGATTTGATTTGCTACGAAATTAAAAAAGATGATTTTTTAGAACTTATGCAAAACAAAAGAGTGCAAGGTTATTTTTTACAAGATTTTGTAACAAAGCATCAACATCTTAAAGAGTATGATGCTGCAAGCGAAATGACACCTTTTTTAATTTCTAAAGTTTCAGATATCTTTTTACATTCTGTATGTGTTGTAGATGCCAAAGAGACTATTTATGATGCATTGGTGAAGCAAAGAGATTTAAAGTCTAAGATGATCATCGTAAAAGATGCTGAGAATCATTTAGTTGTGACAGATACAGATTTAAGAGACAAAGTGCTTTTAGGCGATATTGACATTCATGACAGTATTTCAAAAATAGCAACGTCTAATGTTATTTGTATTGATATAAATGACTTTTTATTCAATGCGCTTATCATTATGACGCATAAGAGCATTAAAAGATTAGTGGTCAAAGACGGGGATGACATAGTCGGTGTTTTAGAGCAAATTGATCTTTTGAGTTATTTCGCAAATCATTCTCATCTGGTGGTTGTTCAGATTGATAAAGCCATCAGTATAGAAGATCTTAAAGATATACAAAATGATTTAAAAAATCTTATACTTATCCTTAAAACAAAAGGTGTGAAAGTAAGGTACATAACGAAGTTGGTCTCAACTCTTAATGTTAAAATTTATAAGAAACTCTTTGATATGTGTGTAAGCAAAGAGCTGCAGGATAAATGTGCTCTCATTGTTATGGGCAGTGAAGGACGCGAAGAGCAGAGTGTTAAGACTGATCAAGATAATGCTTTAATCATTCAAGACAGAGTTGATACAAAACTTTTCATCCAACCGATGTTGAAACTAAACCAATATTTACTAGAGATCGGATTTCCTAAATGTGAAGGGAATATCATGGTTTCTAATGAATTTTGGAGACGTGATATGAGTTCTTTTAAAGCTTTGATTGATACATGGACACAAAATATGGATGATGCAAGTGTTCAAGAATTCAGTATATTTTTAGACTCTAAATGTGTAGCTGGAAATGAGTCTCTTTTAGGGGAGTTGCGAACATATTTATATGCCCGCTTTCATAATAGGGATGATGTTTTAGCTCATATTGCTAAGGCAGTGCTTAATTTTCAAACACCGCTTTCTCTATTTTCCGGTTTTGTTTTAGAAAAAGACCATAAGAATAAACTCGATTTAAAAAAAGGCGGAATATTCGCTTTAGTGCATGGTGTGAGAACGCTTGCATTGCAATATGAGATTCATGAGACAAACACCATAGAGAGAATTAAAGTTCTAAATAATCGTGGTGTCATAGATAAAAATTTTGCAACTGAATTAATAGAGAGTTTTGATTCTCTCTTGGCGATTCGACTTCAAGCGATGTTGCATTCTCATGATATTGAAGAAAGTAATTATATCAACCCTAAAACTCTGGAGAAAAATCAAAGAGATTTACTCAAAGACAGTTTTAAAATCATAAATAAGTTTAAAAAGTTTATGAGCTTTCATTTTCATTTAGAGATGGTTAGTTGATGTTTAAAACTATTCTAAGAAAAATAAAAAATAATAGAAACTTAGCAAAGCTAAATGATGAAAATTTCAGTTTTCTTTTTGATGATGACAGTAGTGGTGAATATGTTGTTTTTGATACAGAGACAACAGGTTTAAATCCAAAAGTGGATGAGATTTTATCCATCGGTGCCGTGAAGATTAAAAATAATAAAATCTTAACATCACAAACTTTTGAAGTCTATGTAAAAAATTTAAAAGAAATCAGTACAAAAAGTATTGAAATTCATGGAATTCGTCCATGTGATTTGAAAAATGCAAAAAATTCTAATGATGCTATTATAGATTTTTTATATTTTATAGGTTCAAGAACTTTAGTTGGATACTATCTGGAGTTTGATGTAGCGATGATAAATAAGTATACAAAAAATATGTTGGGAATTACACTGCCAAATAGAATGATAGAAGTTTCAGAAATCTATTATGATAAAAAGATTTGTGCAATTCCTCAAGGGAATATAGATTTATGTTTTGATACAATACTAAAGAATTGCGATGTTCCAAATATGGGTGTACATAATGCTGTAAATGATGCGATTATGACGGCTATGATATTTTTAAAATTGATAAAGGAAAGATAAAATGAGTACAGAAATGAAGAAACAAGTTTTTCAACCAAATGCAGAGTTTGCTAAAAATGCAAATATAAAAAGTATGGATGAGTACCATGCTCTTCAAAACAAAGCAATAGAAAATTATGAAGGTTTTTGGGGCGATTATGCAAAAGAAAAGTTAGACTGGATAGAGCCATTCACTAAGACTTTAGATGAG
>JACNLH010000061.1 GCA_014381585.1 Candidatus Sulfurimonas ponti | reverse complement strand
CTCTATTTAGAAATATCTAAATTTTCTTATAGCTAGAGTGGCTATAAGAAAAAAAACTACTTTATAATAGTGAAAGACTTTAAATTTCCATTTTCATAATACTCTGTATATGTTCCTTTTTGAACATCTGTTCTAGCAATATCAAATGACTTTAAAGTCCCATTTTTATAGTATGTGTGTTCAAGCACTTTATTTTTTCCTGCTTTAAAAATCACTTTAGCACCTTCTGTTTCTACAACCTCTGATGAAGTGTTTGCACTTAGCGCCACTCCAAAAACTAAACATAATAGAAAACTTTTTTTCCTCATACTATCTTCTCCTGAATAAATTCCACTTATTATATCTAGAGTTAAGTAAATAAGTAAAATTTATATTATTTAAGAGTGGTTATCCACTGTTTGAGGAATTATTTCACCTGATGCCTGCATACTTAAAGCTTCCGGATAGGCAGTATAATGATTCCTAACTGCTTGAGCTAATCTTTTTTTTGTATTTTCTTCCACCGGTGTCGGCATTTCCTTTGGCAATGCATCAAGCAAGGCTAAAACTAATTTTTCCTGAGGTTTGGGCATCTTATCCACCCATGAAGTCAATAACTCCCTGTTAACGTGAGATGGTATAGAACCCATTATCCCGACATCATTTTGACTATGCACTAACAATCCCGAAGTTGTGCCACGGTCAAGAGTTAAAACCTGAAAAAGGTAAAGTGTGTGGTATGCCAACTGTTTTGCTTTATCTTCTTCTGTGTGACTTGGATGATTTTTCATTGCATCCGTGATAATAGAAATATATGCATCAATCACTTTTTCACCTATGTTGTGTGCATAGGCATAATCCACTTCAAAATTTCCTGTATTAAAATTTTCTAAGTAAAAATGACTTACTCCGCGAGTGCGGCCGAGCACTGGAATATTGAAATATTTATCTCCGCTACTCATTCCTTTCTTTGCATATTCACCCGCTTCTTTTTCAAGCACCTTGTGAAATATCTCTTTTGCAGACTCTTCTTTTATTGAGGGATTAAGGTCAGCCATAATACGCCAATAGCCTTTACCATCTCTCATCTGTGTCCAAGATATATGCATATGCATAGAGGGCACATACGGGTTTTCTGGATGAATAATAGTCGATATTGCAGTCGCAGAACCTAGCTTTTTCTCCGGCATATCATCATATTGAATTTGAGATACATTCACCGAACCACGATTAAAAAGAGTCTCATCTCTAGCCTCAAAACGAGATCCTCCCCCATGTCTTCCCTCATCTCTAACCCAAGAGACCTCTTCAAATTTTTTATTTTCTCCAAACTTTTCACTAACACCGTTTAATTGATTTGCGAAATAAGTTTGTAAACCTGTCACTAACTTATATGCCTCTGTTGCCTCTGTAGATTTTGCCTTTACCATCATGTTCATTTCCCCTTGAATTTTTTGGTTTATTTTGCCTTAGGTCTAAATGCCTTTATCACTTCTTCATTTGTTTCAATATACGGACCTTCTATAAGATCTATACAGTACGGAACAGCCGGAAAAACCGCATCTAAACATTCACGAATTGATTTTGGTTTTCCAGGAAGATTGATAATAAGACTCTTACCACGGATTCCCGCAGTCTGTCGTGATAAAATTGCTGTAGGAACATACTGTAAACTCACTTGACGCATCAACTCGCCAAAGCCCGGCATCATCTTTTGACATACATTCTCTGTAGCTTCTGGAGTTACATCACGAAGTGCCGGACCTGTTCCACCTGTGGTGACCACCAAACAGCACCCTGCTTCATCACAAAGTTCTTTCATTGTGTTTTCAAGTACATCTTGCTCATCAGGAATACATCTATAAACTATCTCAAATTCACTTACTAAATAATCTTTCATAGTTTCTTGAATCGCCACACCTGAGATATCTTCATAAATACCTTTACTTGCTCTGTCACTTGCTGTTATCACACCTATTTTAATCTCTGCCATTACACTCTCTTTTTAATTGATTTGCAAACAATGGTTTGCATTTTTGATATACGTCACTGTAGCCACTTCTAAAAAAAGTTCTTGTGCAGCCGCCACATCTATAATTGCATCTTCACCGCCGAGATACACCTCTATGATCACGCCTTTAGATTCTAAGTCTTTTAAGGCATCTAAACTCCATTCATATTGAAGTAACTCTTCCAAGTCTTCTAAACTCGTTTGAGTGCAGTTCAGTTCTTGTATCTCATAAGGCAAAAAGCAGCTCTCTCTAAACTGACTTAAATATTTTTCATTATTTTTTGAATAAGATAGAGTTTGAAGTCTTTTAAATTTATCAGATTTTGTTTGAAAAAATGCTGGTGAAAAAAGTTGCAAGGTATCTATTCTTTTACTTTTTTTTAAACTTTCCTGCACATGCTTGAAAGCTTTTATCGCCCCATAACTAAAGCCGCAAACAGTATATTCTGAGTCTTTAATCAAAGACGCGAACAACTCCTCTTCATTTGAAAATGAGAAACCGCTATAAAACTTCATCGATATACTTTAAGACTTCATCTTTAGAGATACTTTCCCTTTCATATAAAACAAGTTCGACTTTCTCCATCACCTTATCCATTGAGCCAATTAAATCTTTACACTCAGAATAAAGTCTAGCCATCAGTATTTCTTCTTCATTCTCAGATTTTATAATTGAATTTCCCATCCCATAATCATTTAACATTCTTTGAATGAGTTCTTTTGCCTCATCTAAATCACCTTTGGCACTGCTTGCATGTTCTCCAAACTTAAGCTCACAAGCCACCACTCCGGCTAAAAGCATTTTTATACAAGACTCCAACTCATGCTTAATCATCGGTGCATCTGTTGATGGTGTGAGTTTTTCATTTGAGAGCATCAACTTCTCAAATGCAAGGTCAAAATAACTTGCACCCACAACTTTTCCTGCTTGATACGTGACACGGTACTGTTTTTGTTCATCGCTTAGTATCTGCAGCTTTTTCTTTCCAAACATCACCTTGTCTTTGACTTGGTGAAAATGTTCTATGGTGACATGAAAATCACGTTGTCGTAAAGCTAAAAGTGCCGCTTCATTCACGAGTGTAGCTAAAGAAGCACCGTTAAATCCCACTGTCATATTGGCAAGAACTTTAATGTCCACTTCATTTGGCACTTTCACTAAGTACTTTGAGAGAATAGACTGTCTTTCTCTTTTGGTGGGAAGCTCAACAAAAACCCGTCTGTCAAAACGTCCTGCACGAAGCAGTGCTGAGTCAAGCACATCTATCTTATTTGTCGCTGCCACAACAATAACACCGCTGGAACCTTCAAAACCGTCCATTTCTGTAAGCAACTGATTAAGAGTGGCCTCTCTTTCATCATTTCTTTGCCCGTCACGTTTTTTCCCCACAGCATCAATCTCATCAATAAAAATAATAGACGGTGAGTTGTTTTTTGCTGCAGCAAAAAGTTCATGTACGCGTTTTGCACCCATTCCAACATAAATCTGCACAAAAGATGCCCCGCTTTGATAATAAAACGGAACTCCGGCCTCATGTGCCACAGCTTTTGCAATCATTGTTTTTCCCACACCGGGAGGACCCACTAAAAGAACACCCCTTGGCATTCTTGCACCAAAATTTTTATAACGTTTTGTATTTTTCATAAAATCTATAATTTCTTCAAGTTCTATTTTAACATCAGAAATCCCGCCAATATCAGAAAAAGAAACATCACTTTTTGTCGGTTTTATGACGGTCGTCATATCTGATGGAATATTCAAACCTGCTTCTTTAGAGTTTGAACCTGCACTTCCTTTATTTTGCCACCATCTAAAACCAAGTGAACCTACACCTAAAAGTAACATGAAAAATAGAAGATACACAACAAAACTTGCACTTCCACCTATTTCCACATGATGGTCTCGAAACATTTTTGGAGTGACTTGAGAGGATGCAATCCTATACACATCTTCACTTGTTTTTATATAAATGTACTTTTTTGTCGCGACAATGCTCTCTATATCGTTTCCGGATAAAATTCTATCTGCTTCTCTAAGACTTGTGGGCGTCGAGTTATCTCTAAGGATTGCAAAAAGAACTAAAGCGATCACCACAAATGCAGATATATAAAGAGCTATTTTATTTGTTTTAGAGCTGAGCATAATTGTAATCCTCTCTTACTTCATAATTTTGAATATGTAACCAGTTTCCATTCAGGTCTTCATCCGATTCAATGACAATTTTATTAAAATGTTGGTCATAACCATGATATAAACCATCTTTTTCACTCTCCACCAATACTTCTAGCTCACCCTTAAATGCTTTTCTAAATTCATAATTCTTTTGCTTTATAAGTGTATCTATCTCATGGAGTCTTTCTTTTGCTATCTTGCCATTGACTTCGGGTTTCATTGTTGCAGATGGAGTTCCATCTCTTTTGGAGTACGTAAAGGAGTGTAAATGTGTAAGTGGCAACTCTTTTGCATTTTGCATTGCTTCAAGCCACAACTCTTCACTTTCACCTGGATGTCCGGTGATAAAGTCTGTTCCGATTGCAAAACCTTTAGAATGAAGCAGTTGGAAAAGTTCTTTATCCTGCTTATACACATTGCGTCTGTTCATAAGCTTTAGCATTTTTGGTGAAGTATGTTGTAAGGCGATATGCAGATGTTTCTCAAGCCATGGCTCATCAAGCAACTCTAAAAATTCATCAGTGATTTGAATAGGTTCCACACTTCCGAGTCTTATACGTCTCACACCTCTGATTTGGGAGATACGTTTCATAAGTTTTGCAAGTGAGGTTTTTGTATCCTGCCCATAACTCCCGACATTTGTACCGGTTAAAATGAATTCACCAAAACCGTTGAGTGCGAGCCTTGAGATTTGTTCCAGTATACGGGACTCATCCATACTTCTTGCATCTCCACGCACATAGGGGATGATACAATAAGAACATCGAAAGTTGCAACCCTCTTGAATCTTAATAAAAGCCCTGCTCTTTCCTATAAAATCATCCACTACGCTTTTATCAACATGATTTAAATCACCAGGATTATAAAACGGTGCATCTTGCGCTAAAAGAGCGTCAATATTTTCTTTTTCACTTTGTCCAAACACTCCGTGCACACGCTTTTCTTTTAAAAGTTTTTCACCCTTTGTATGTGCCCCGCAACCTGTCAAAAAAACTTTTGCAGAGGAATTTTTTTCTATTTGAGAAATATAAGAACGCACATGCGTATCCGCACCATTTGTTACAGTGCAAGAATTTATAACGATAGTGTCTGCTTCTTCTTCGTTCTCTGTTATTTCAAAATCTTTCATGGAACTCATCATCACTTGAGAATCATAAAGATTTGTACGGCAGCCAAAGGTTTTAAAATAAACTTTTTTCATCTACAAAGTCTCACTATTTGTGTCAAAAGGCGGAGTTCTTGGAGCCTCTTGCTGTAAATGCAATCTTTGTGTTGGGTATGCGATAGTTATATCATCTTCTTTGTTATATGCTTCGACAATATCAACAGAGATAACGCTTCTCAATGTAAGCGTTGCATATGCATTTGTTAAGTACCAGGCGTCTATCATAACACCGTTAGGTTCAATAAAAGAAAAAATTCTTGGTTCAACATTTGTATTTTTTAAACTATAATGACTGCGTAATTTATTGAGTTGTTTTCTTGTGATATCTGTATAACCTTTTGAATATTTTTTACACACTTCTTTTGCAATGTGCATAGCTTTTTTATGGTTTGAATCAAAAGTGACAGTGATATGAACCCCATCCCAAACAGTTTTCAAACTGTGATGTGCATAGTTTGCAATCATTCGGGTGAAAACATAATTATTTGGAACAAAAACAATACGTCCGGCTCTTCGATTGACACTTACAGATGTTAATGTGATATCTTCAAAAACAGTCATGCGAAGAAGTGAGATATCCATCACATCACCTACGTATTCTGTTCCATCCATGATAACACGGATTCTATCACCCACATGAATACTGCCGCCAAAGACAAGAACAAGCCATCCCAAAATACTCATAAACCAATCTTTCATAGCAATCGCGATACCCGCAGATGCAAACCCTAATATAGTCACCAAATAACTTACATTTTCTATATAGTTAAAAAATATAATAAGAATGACAAGAGTCACATTTGCAAATGTGATAATTTTATTTGCCATGTAAAACCGTTCATTATCTGTAATATATTTTTTAACAATCAGTTTAAGTAAAAAGAAGAAAATAAATAATACTAAAATTATAATTCCAATATTAACCAGCCTCATAGCTTGCTTTTCAATATCTTTATTTATATTTACTTCTATAATCTCCAGTCTTTTTTGATACACTTCAGCTGTGACACTCATCGTGTCTAGTGCCGTTTCAAATCTTTTTAATTGTTTTTCCTTATTTTCTAAACTATCTAAATATTTTTTTTCTTTATCTATTTTTTTAATATCTTCATAGATTGACTTTTCTTTTCGTAATAAAATAACAAGTGAAGCCAACTCCTCTTTTCTAGATATATAATCACTAAGGTAAGCATTTTGTGTTTTAATAAGGGAGATACCTGTGAAAATATCAAGCGGGTTTGTGATTTCTGATGTTTCTTCTATTTCAGGCGGGGTGAGCAACTTTGAAAAAGGCGCTGTTCCCTTTTCTTTTAATTTTTCTATTTGAGAAGCTAAAATTTTTTCTTTTGAAATCAAGGCATTGAGCTCATCAAGTTCACTGATAGTGCTGCCGTTTTTCTTTAAAAATTTAATTCTGTTTTTAATATTATCCAATTTCGAACGAATATCTAAAGACGTCATATATGAGGCATAACTCTTCATCCATACTTTTTCTTTAGCAATTTTTTCTTCTATCTTTTCTAAATCTGAAAGATAGTCTGTTATTCTATGTTTTTTTTGTTCCTCTTCAAGCTTTTCTTGAGCTTCTTCTATTGTGAGACTGGTGTTTACATCTTGATTTTGGGCAAAAAGAGACAAAGATACAAAAAGTAAAAGAAAAAATGCTTGTTTCATCGCGCAGCTCCCATCTCATCAAGCACAGATAGCAATAGATCTTTTTCACACTCATCTGTGATTTTCACATTTCCAATCCCGACAGGCAGGATAAAAGTGATCGCAGAGTCGGCACTTTTTTTATCCAGATAAAATGTTTCATAAAATTTCTCTATGTCTTTAATCGCATAAGATGTCGGCAGATTATACTTTTGCAAAAGAGTTTTCACTCTAGAAGCTTCATCTTCACTCATTAAACCCATTTTCATAGAAGTCATATTCGCTAAAACCATACCGATAGCGACGGCTTCACCATGAAGATATCTTTTATACTTTGTTTCATTTTCAATAACATGACCAAAAGTATGCCCGTAGTTAAGTGCCGCACGGATACCGTGTTCTTTTTCATCCTGAGCCACCACATTTGCTTTTGTTTGCACGGCCCGCTTAATCACTTCCGCCAGGACATCTTTATTTGTTAAATCTGCACTTTCTAAAAACTCAAAAAAGTCTCTGTTGAATGTGACAGCCATTTTAACAATCTCAGCAACACCCGCCCCAAACTCACGAGAAGGAAGGGTTTCTAAAAATGATGGATCTATATACACAGCCTTTGGTTGGTGAAAAGCACCTATAAGGTTTTTACCGTACTTGTTGTTCATCCCGGTTTTACCGCCGACACTTGCATCCACCTGAGAAAGAAGTGTCGTGGGGATCTGAACAAAATCAATCCCTCTTTGATAAATACTAGAAGCAAAACCGGTCATATCACCGATAACGCCGCCGCCAAAAGCAATGAGCATTGACTTACGGTTAAATCGATTTTCAAACATAGAGTTTAAAATAAGGTCTATACTTGTCTGATTTTTATATTCTTCACCATCTGGCACAGTGATGATATGCAACTCCTTAGCGCTTATCTTTGCCAAAAGAGATTCAAGGTGAAGTGCTGCAACAGTGGGGTTGGTGACGATTGCCACTTTTGTATCAAAATGTATTGCCGGCAAAGTGTCTATTGTTATATCGTATGAGTTATCTACCACTTTTTTGAGAGGAATATTGACTTTCATTTTTTATCCAAAATTAAATTAAATATATAAGACTTTAAAGCTAAACACATAGCTTAAAATCAGGAAATTTTCATCTATGTGTTTACATTGCTTTTATTATATAGTTTTGATACTTAGTTTTACTTTTACAGAGAAATGAAATTATGATTTTCTTGCAATGAAGCCGGATTTATCAATAGATTGTTAAAATAAAATCTTAGGTTTTCCAGTCAAAAAATCTTGAATAACATTACTGTATTTTATAATTGAACAGGGATGAATATCTGATGATTATCATCCAACTTATGATACAAAAGCTCATTGTCTGTAGAGAACAAAGACAGGATTCGTCTTGCTGTCAATTTTTGTGTAAATGGAAGAACTTGAATAAAATTCTCTTTATTTTTAAGAGTTCTTATAGGGTTTTCATTTTCTTTAAACACTTTAATAGACTTAGAGAATATTGTTGAGAGATTATAGTAATGTTCAACCACCTGTTCTTTATCTTCTTGATGTTCATTAAGATAATTATAAAGTTCAATATTAAATCCCATTTGTTCAGAGATATCAAAAATAGTTGAAGAGATTTTTTCTAAATCACGATTATCACTTAAAATAATTGCAACATCTTTAACTTTTGAAAAACTTTTATCAGAGATTTTAAGCACTGGCACATGGGATTCATAAAGTCTGGTGCGTATAATATGTGAAGAAAACATTTCACGAGACACTATAACTAAACCTATATGGTGCACCTTTATGTCATCAAAAAACTTTTCGTTTAAATTACTATTGTCATATTCAATTTCCACAATAATATCTTTTTCTTTCAGCTCTTTAAGTTTTTGTAAGATTGCAATATTCCCAGGATTGACAATCTTAATAATCAAATCATGAGAGAATTTTTTATGCACAAAAATTGCCCGTTTCACATACTCTTCTATCGTATGATGATTCACAAGATTCATGTCAATATAAAGATACAAATTCGATCCAAAAGGTTCAGGAAATTGACCAAGTTCTCTTTTTATAGCACGGTATACTGATTTCAGCACTGCAGGTTCACCAACAAGAACAAGTAAATCATTTGGCTGAATCATTCTTCTTCTTGAAGGCATAACAAGCTTTCTATTTCTGTATATGGCGACTATACGCCAATTTTTTTGCTCTATCACACCTATATGCCTATATACAAACGAGCTCCCAAATGGAACCATAACCTCCATTATCTCACCTTCACCGATTCCAACATTTTGTGCAATCACAGGCACATTCGGTAAATAATCCAAAAGCCTCGAAGAAAGAATCTCATTTGAATTCACTAACACAACGTTCGGATCTTCATTGTCTATAGACCATTTATCTAAAACAATAACACGGAGCTGTTTGTTCATTGTCCTAATATTTTTAAGTGTGTTTTCCACATCAACCAATTTGTCCATCGCTATGATTACTTGTAAAAAGTCCATTTTTAAAAGGTTGGATATTTTATAAAGACTGGTTGGATCAAACTCATAAAACTTAAAACGCGCAGGGTTGACATCTTTATATTTTCTTGCTTTTATCTCTACAACATAGTAAATATTTTCACTGCTGTATGTTTGACTCACCCTTTGAATAAAATGTGCTCCTATATCCCCATTACTAATAATTAAAATTTTTTTCATCTATTTATCTCGCAACTGCATTGACTTTTTTCACCCATAAACTTTTTTCAGCTTTTTTCCACTTTCTATCTATAAAATAACCGCTTATTTTAATCCAATCCTGAGTCACTTTTCTTGCGGTGAAAGAACTTTTATCTTCCCATATAAATAAAATATTTCCATCCATGTCATCATAAATTTCACTCTCTTTATTAAGACGGTATGTTCCTGCTTTAAACTCCAGAGTATACGCAGGCTTTTGTTTTTTTTTATTTTCTTTCATCATTAAACTCGGAAAAGGATTGTCATCTTCACAAATTTCTTTTTTCACTATTTCAGATTTTTTATTATTATTTATTTGATTTTTCAAAGATATAATAAGATTATCTTTATTTTTAATGATTTTTTCATATTTTATCTTTAAATCATCAGATAAAGATTTATTCTTTGATTTTTCATTATTTAATTTGTTTTCTAAAATATCTTCATTCACTTTCTTTGATTTTTCATTTTTTATAAATTTTACACTCTTGGCATCGTTCAATTTACGTAAATCATCTATTTGAGAAACTAAAAGAGTGTTTTTAAGTTTTTCTTTTTCTAAGAGAGTTTTGTATTCTTGCATCAGTTGCTCTGTTTTTTGCAGTTCAATCTTTAGAGTGTTCTCAAGATTTCTTTTAAGAAGTGACCCATTCATATTCACAGCTTCACGTTCCTTCATACACTCTATGTGAGCGGATCTTAATTTTTCAATATCTTCTACAATAGATTCCATTCTAGTGATCTCATTTGCCATAGCAAAAACACTTACAAAAAAAGTTACATATATATATTTCACCCTAAGCCTTCTTCATTAACTTCACACCCATCTCAAGATGGTGGGTATATGGGAACTGATCAAAAACTGCCATTTCAATCACTTCATGTGTAAGACTTAATATTTCCAAGTCTCTCACTAAGGTTTCAGGGTTGCAGGAAATATATAAAATATGTTCGTACCTCGCAGAAAACTTACAAGACTCTTCATCCATGCCAGACCTTGGAGGATCAACAAAGATAGTGGATATATCATAACTGCCGATATCAATCTCTTTCATTCGTCTAAACTCTCTAAACCCATCCAGAGCTTGCACAAACTCCTCAACACTCATTCTAACAAACTCTATATTATTGACATCATTTAAAAGCATGTTGGCTTTTGCTGCATTTATGGAAGATTTCGAAATCTCAGTGGCCAAAACTTTATCAAACTGTTTCGCAAAAGGGATGGTGAAATTTCCTGCGCCGCAATAAAGTTCAAGTAAATCGCCTTCAACACCTTCTAATTGCTTTAAAGACCATGTGATCATTTTTTCATTCACGCTGGCATTTGGTTGCGTAAAGCTGTTTTCAATATGTTTTGACTTATATACTTCACCGTTTATAGATAAACTTTCAGTGATATAATCTTGTCCAACTGTGAGTTTTTGCTTTCTGCTGCGTCCTATTATATAAACACCGAGTTCATTTGAAATTTTCGTAGCTGTTTCTTGCCAAGCTTCATCCAGCTTTCTATGATATAAAAGAGATACTACTACTTCACCGCTGCCAGAACTTAAAAAATCTGCACCAAAAAGTTTAAAACCTATTTCATGATCTTTTATAGCTTGAAGCAACTTAGGCATCAGTTTTAAAATATGCTCATTGACTTGAGGGCATTCTTTTATAAGAACCACACCTTTTTTGTCAATATGGTTCATAGCATAATGGATATCATCTCCAAGATGCCATATTTTAAATTCACTTCGGGATCTGTAGTTTTGCTGCACTGAAGCGGCTACATAAAAGTCATCCGCATAAATATGTGCAAATCTTTCTTTATTCAACTTTATTTTATTTTCGAGTTGTGCCTCGTAGCCGTCTTCATAAGCCACACAAGCGCCGCACTCTCCAAAATGTTCACATATCATCTGATACTCGCTATAAGGTTTCCAATAAGTAAATTCCAACCATCAATAAGCACAAAAACAAGTATCTTAAAAGGAAGAGCTATCATAACAGGAGGCAACATCATCATACCCATAGACATCAAGATAGAAGCCACAACCATATCTATAACCAAAAAGGGCAAAAAGAGTAAAAAGCCTATCTCAAATGCTGTTTTAAGCTCACTTATCACAAAAGCCGGAATAACTATAGACAAAGGCACATCCGCCACTGTGGCAGGGTTCTCCATTTTTCTGATTCTAAAAAACAATGCTAAATCTTTTTCCCTTGTGTTACGGATCATAAAGTTTTTAAATGGCAATGTGGTTTTAGCAAAGGCTTCTTCATAGCCGATAGTTTCTTCTATGTAAGGCTTGATGCCGTTATCGTATGCTTTTTGACCAACAGGCTCCATAACAAAAAATGTCAATATCATCGCCAACATCACCAAAAGCTGGGTTGGTGGAACTTGTTGCGTACCCAAAGCCTGACGTAAAAACCCAAATACAATTACAAACCTTGTAAATGTTGTCATAACCAAAACCATGCTCGGAGCTAAAAAAAGCAATGTTAAAAGCACTAAAACATTTAAAGAGCTGACAAGTTGCTGGGGAGTGTCCGGTGAATCAAATTGAAAATTCATAGTTGGTATAGCTGCTGATTCAGCACCCAAAAATGAAACTAAAGAAAAAAGTATAAAAAAGAGCCGTATCATTATTTGAGGGCTGCTTTATCTAACACTGAAGTTTTTAACTTTTTCTTTTGATCTGCTTCTTTACCGTAAAAATGAAGTTCCACTCTATTGTTTTTTTCTTGCCCGCTTTTTGTGGCATTTGTTGCAGCAGGAGTGAACTGACCGTATCCGGATGCAATGATTCTCTGTGGTTCAACACCGTCTAGGAGCAACTCTTGAAGTACAGATATAGCTCTTGCTGATGAAAGTTCCCAATTGTCTTTATAGGAGCTTTTAGCCCCCGGTGGCTGATTATCCGTATGACCTTGAACACTTACTTTCACATCATTGGGCAAGTCGTCTATTATAAGAGCGATTCTTCGTAAAAATAAAAGTGTGTCCTGACTTTCAATCACAGCGCTTCCATGCTTAAACAGTAAAGATGCAGGAAGTTCAATCACAAAACCGTCTTGGGCCTCTTCTAAAGTGATAGTGACCTCTTGAGATTTATCCATCATCTCATTTGAATCGCTTATTGCTTGTTTTACAAGATTCACTGTTTCTGATGTTTCATCTTGAGATTCAATAGGTGTCGCCTCTTGAATCCTTTTTTTAGAAATTTCAGTCTGTGTGCCACCCTCAAGCACACTCATTGCACCCGAGAGAGAACCTATAGCTTCAGATATTTTTTTTGCATCCATACTTGACATTGAAAGAAGAAGTACGAAGAAACAAAGAAGCAGAGACATCAAGTCTCCAAACGCCGCTAACCAAGCAGGCAAACACTCTTCACAGTCCGGACATTTCTTTTTACCCATTATCTGCCACGCTTAGTCAAACTGACTCACACGATCAGCCGGAGCGAGATAACTGAGCAGTTTAGCTTCTAAAACTCTTGGAGCATCGCCGGATTGAATAGACATGATTCCAGATAAAATCATATCTTGAACCAATGTTTCTTCCTCGTTTCTAATATTTAATATATTATAAATCGGTGTGCCAAAAACATTACCGATAATAGCACCATACATCGTTGTAAGCAAGGCAACAGCCATTGATGGACCAATCGCTGATGGATCAGCCATGTTTAAAAGCATCGCAACAAGACCGATAAGTGTACCAACCATACCCATAGCCCCTGCTAATCCACCCCATTGGTTAAAAATATTACCATGTATTTTGTGCCGCGTGTTTGTTTGCTCCATTTCAATTTCCAACAAGTCACGGATAGTGTCAGGTTCACTTCCGTCAATTGCCATGGATAAACCTTTTTTCAAGAACTCATTCTCTTCGTTGTTAACATCACCTTCAAGTGCGAGTATGCCGTCTTTTCTGGCTTTTGTAGCAAATTCAACAAGCTTTTTAATAAGTTCAGGCACGTCAGTCTCTGGCGGTTTAATAGCAATCATAAATATTTTGGTGAATTGCTTCATCTGTGCTGGTTTAAAAGATATCATCAAGGCACCGATAGAACCACCGATAACAATAAGTGCAGATGGAACATCAATATATGCCCCAATACCGACACCCATAACCATTGCACTCCCAAGAAGTGCAAAAATCAAAACTATACCAATGACTGTACCTAAATCCATTTAAAAACCTTGATATAAAATAATGAAGCTATAATACCACAAATTTTATTAGTACATAGATTAAAAGAATAGACTTTTTACAAAAAAGATCTCTTTGCAACTTTATGCTAAAATTACACACAAAATCAACCAAGAAGAAACATAATGAATAAAAATAATATCAGTATAATCATTTTAGCCGCAGGAAAAGGGAGTCGAATGAAGTCTCCCACTGCCAAAGTGCTTCATAGCATCAGTGGTAAACCTATGTTATATCATATCATTAAAGTTTCACAAGAAATTTCCAATGACATCACAGTGGTTATTGCCCATCAAAAAGAAAAAGTGCAAGAAGCTATGCAAAGCCACTTTGAAAATATAAATTTTTGCGTGCAAGATGCTGAGAACTTTCCAGGAACCGGCGGAGCTATGAAAAATATAGCTCCAAAAAATGAAAAAGTTTTAGTGCTCAATGGAGATATGCCGCTTATAACAGCAGAGGCATTAGATGGTTTTTTAAATACTGATGCTGATATTATTATGTCAATTTTTGATTTACAAAATCCAGATGGATATGGCCGTGTCATCATTGAAGAGAATCAAGTTCAAAGAATAGTGGAACAAAAGGATGCATCTGCGCAAGAGTTGAAAGTTTCCACTGTAAATGCTGGAATATACGCATTTTCTAAGACTGTAATAGAAAAATACATACCTCTTTTGACTAATGAAAATGCACAAAAAGAATACTATTTGACTGATGTGATTTCTATGGCAAGAAAAGACGGTCTGAATATTTCACCTCTGCTTGTGGATGAAGCAAATTTTAAAGGTGTGAACTCTAAAAAAGATTTATCTGACAGTGAGATGATCATGCAAGATAAAATTAAAACTGCATGGATGAATGCGGGTGTCATCATGCAACTTCCTTCAACCATTTATATTGAAGAAGGTGTGACTTTTGAAGGTGAATGCATTATAGAAAACGGGTGTAGAATCACAGGAGACACACTTATATCAAATTCTCACATCAAAGCTTCAAGTGTTATAGAAGATTCTATAGTGAAGAGTTCCGATGTTGGCCCTTTGGCACACTTGCGCCCTGCTTCATACATTGAAGATACGCATATTGGAAACTTTGTGGAGGTGAAAAAAAGTTCACTTAAGGGTGTCAAAGCGGGCCATTTAAGTTATATTGGGGATTCTCAAGTCGATGAGGGAACGAATATAGGGGCTGGTGTCATCACTTGTAATTATGATGGAATCAATAAGTATAAGACCATTATCGGTAAAAATGTTTTTATTGGAAGCGACTCGCAGATAGTGGCTCCGGTTCAAATAGAAGATGATGTCATGATTGCTGCAGGAACAACTGTGACAAGCGGTCAAGTAAAATCAGGATCTTTAGCAATAAGCAGAGTAAAACTTCGAACTATCAAAGATTTTTACTACAAATTTTTCAATAAAAAATAGCTTTTAGACCACTGATATCACTCATTATAATGAGCAAAGCCCATCATAATGGCAGGGACTATTGTCCCTACAACCCTCTAAAGCTACAAAAAAATTTGTTTTTTGAGACTGGATGTAAAATCACTTCTTTTTTGATATAATCACATAAATATATAATAGGTATCAGAATGATAATTCCAGCAGACTTACTTAAAAACAAAAAAATACTTTTAGGCGTGACTGGTTCTATCGCTGTATATAAATCACTTGAGCTGACTCGTCTTTTCACACAGGCTGGTGCTGATGTTAAAGTTGTTATGAGTGAGAGTGCTAAGAAGTTTGTCACTCCACTTTCTTTTGAAACATTAACAGGTTACAAAGTACTCGATGACACAAATGAATCATGGACTGATGATCATAATCATATAAAAGCAGCACAATGGGCTGATTTATTTATAATAGCTCCGTGCACTGCGAACACCATTGCTAAACTTGCTAACGCGATTGCAGACACTATGCTTCTTCAATGCGCCCTTGCTTATCCAGGTATAAAACTCATTGCCCCCTCTGCAAACACACATATGATAGAAAATCCGATCACACAAGCAAATCTAAAAACACTCAAAAACGCTAACTATCAAATAACACAAACTCAAGTGAAAGAACTTGCTTGTAAAACTGTTGGAGATGGAGCGATGGCCGATCCGATAGATATTTTTTGGCACGCATCAAGAGTCTTGTTATCTAATGATTTTTATAAAGATAGAAGGGTGATGGTCACTGGTGGCGGAACTATTGAGAAGATTGATGATATACGTCATATCTCTAACTTTTCCAGTGGGAAAATGGCGTCTTCTATCGCAACTGCTCTTTATTGCATGGGTGCTGATGTGCATCTTATTGCAAGTAAGTTTGAGTCAAACCTTCCAAAAAACGTTTTTACAACTAAAGTTGCAAGCTCCCAAGAGATGATGCAATGTCTAGTCGACTCTATAAAGAGTGCAAAAAAAGCAAATAAGAAACCTCACCTTTTTATGGCAGCTGCTGTCAGTGATTATATTCCGGCTTCACCTAAAGATGGAAAGCTTAAAAAAGACACCTTGGGAGACACTTTTGAACTCTCACTCAAAAAAAATATAGATATTCTTGATTCTATAAATAAAGAAGATATTGTCAGTATTGGCTTCAAAGCTGAGATGGATAAAGAAAATGCACTTCAAAATGCTTCAAAAATGCTCTTAAGTAAAAATATTGATGCAGTTTGTCTTAATATACTTCAAGATTCTACGAGTTTTGGATCAGATAGCAATCAAATTGAGTTTATAACAAAAGACAAACAAGTGTCTCTTCCAAGTGCAGATAAACTTTCTTTGGCATTTGGAATCCTAAAACACACTCAGGAAATAAAATGAATCGTGCTAAACATATAGCCATAATTATGGATGGAAACGG
>JACNLH010000010.1 GCA_014381585.1 Candidatus Sulfurimonas ponti | reverse complement strand
TTACTTATGGTGAGATTAGCTCAGTTGGTTAGAGCACTGGTTTGTGGTGCCGGGGGTCGCGGGTTCGAATCCCGTATCTCACCCCATTCAATAATCATAAATATAAAACTTTTTTTAATAACTGGAAGCGTCCGTGGCTCAACTGGATAGAGTTTCGGATTTCGGCTCCGAGGGTTATAGGTTCGAATCCTATCGGGCGTACCATCATTTAAAACGACAATGTGAGCAAAGCCCATATTATCTACGCTAGCCGCTTGGGCACTGAAGCTTTGATTTTTTAAAATCAAGAAATCAATAATACAAGCAAAAAACTGTCATTCATTTGACTTTTAGATGCCTCCTTAGCTCAGCTGGATAGAGCAACGCCCTTCTAAGGCGTAGGCCACACGTTCGAATCGTGTAGGGGGTACCACTTATTTAAAGTAGAATAAAGTTTATATAGATATACTTCTGCTCTTATTTAACAATCACATGCGGATGTGGTGAAATTGGTATACACGCCAGACTTAGGATCTGGTGCTGCAAGGCGTGGAGGTTCAAGTCCTCTCATCCGCACCATCAAATAATTAAATCTCTCAAAACACCCTTTACAACGAACTTCTAAAGACTTTAAGAAAACTTCAAAACTATTTTTTTAACTTATTTCTAAGCTTAAATTGTCAAACTTTGCAACACCCAAGTTCTACTTGGGAATGCATACTTACAAAACAACTATGTTTAAAATCCAAAAAATATGTTTAAAATCCAAAAAATACGATCAAGATAGCAGTAATTGGGGTAATCGTCAATAACGCATAAATTTTGTCTAGTTTATAAGGGAGATTACACTCATAGTTTCTTCATAGTTACTGAATATAATGCACTTACAATTATAAAATGGAAGTATGAAATAGATTAAGTGAGTGGTGGTTATAAAAAATAAAATTACATTTTGATAAACAAAGATTGTCAGGTCAAAAAGCACAGAAGGAAAGTAAATGAAAAGATTCAGTTCAGGTGCACTCACCGGGGAACAAAAAGAATTGCAGGACGAGCTCTACCAGGAGTGTCAAGATGCCGGGATGGAATATGACTATCTGTTCATTGGGATGGGTAATGCGACGCTAACCTGTGCATCCTTACTCAGCAACAAGGGCTACAAAGTCTGTATGCTTGAAGCGCATGACGTTGCTGGTGGATATGCTCATACCTTTGAGCGCAACGGCTACCACTTTTGTGCACAGGTTCACTATATCTGGGGCTGCGGTGAAGGTGAAAGAGTCTACGAATTTCTCAAGCATCTTGGTCTTGAAAAAGATATCACTTTCGAGCTGTTTGACGAAACTGGCTATGACCACATGATCATGCCTGATGGTAAACGCGTAAAAATACCCTATGACTGGACCCAGCTGAAAAAAAACATCGAAGAAGCTTACCCGGGCACCACAGGTCTCGATGCTTTCTTAAAAATAGTGGAAGCACTTCGCAAAGAGATGGCGGCACTGCCGAGAAAAATACATTGGTGGGACTACCTGCTCAAAGGCCCTCTTTATTATCCAACCCTGATGCGCTACAAAAATGCAACTGTGCAAGATCTATTTGACACCTGCGGTGTACCTATTGAGGCACAGACTGTCTTAACTGCGCAAGCAGGTGACTTAATGCTTCCGCCAAATAAACTCTCAATGCTCTTCTATGCCGGTCTGCTTGGAGGTTATGGAAGAGGAGCATATGCACCCACCAAACACTTTAAGTATTACATAGAGCGCCTTAGCAAATTTCTAACTGACCATGGTGCTGAGCTTTACTTTCAAGAGAAAGTGACTGCAATCTCTGCCAACAATGGCAGTATCTCCGGTGTCAGCACAGCCTCAGGTAAAACCTTCACTGCGAAAAACTATATCTGTGGAATGGATCCTCAAAAAGCAGCAGAGCTCATCGGTTGGCAACACTTTGGAAATAACTATCAGGACAAACTCAAGTACGAGTACTCCGGTAATGGCGTCGTAGTCTATCTAGGTCTCAAACCCGGATTTGATCCAGCCAAGTACGGACTCGGCAACCACAATACCTGGCATTGCCTGGACTGGGGCATGAACACGATGTGGGAAGCAGGCGAAAGACTTGATATTGACAAGACATGGGTCTTCATCTCCACACCCACGATGCATGGCACTGATAACACAAATGTAGCACCTGAGGGCGGGCATATTATAGAACTCGCAACTTATGCTCCTTATGCTCCATTCAAACAAGCTGCTGATCAAAGTTATCAGGATTATCAGGCCTTAAAGCAAGAGATTGGAGAAAAATTGATTGACCTAGTGGTGAAATATCACATTCCTGATCTTAAAGACCATATAGCTGTGAAAATTCTTGGTTCACCGACAACTAGCGAAGACTTTTGTGAATCTCCTTATGGCAATGCTTATGGGGCGGAACTATCACCAAAATATGCTGCATCACGACTCAAAGCTGACACACCATTTGCTAACCTGCATTGGTGTAATGCCTCTTCAGGCAGTCCCAGTATCTACGGAACCGTGTATACTGGGATGGAACTCTACACTGATCTAACCGGCGAGATTATTTTTACTAAAAATGAGAGCCAATAAGTTGCTGTTAAGCAGTTTATTCCACTATTCAATTCCTCCGGGATTGGCACTAATCTTCATATGTTCATTTCTCACTCCTAGCATGAGTTACGCTGAAGGGCTAAGTTTAGAGAGTCTCAGTATGCGTGCACGTTTTTCAGAGACAACTCTGCTTGGAAAAGATGCGCCAGAAAGTTTTAAGGAGTACGACGTGTCGGCGAACTTCAAGTTACCATGGAAGAATTACTCCACATCAAACTGGGGCATAGGTACGCGTTTGATGGCAAGTACTGGAATTTTGCGTGGAGATGAGGAAAATACTCTTGTTGCTTCTCTCATCCCTGAGTTGACACTGGAGAGTGTAGATGGGCGCTATACTCTGGATTTAGGAATAGGTGGAGCACTTCTAAGCAGACATCGCTTTGGAACACAGGATTTTGGCGGACCTTTCCAGTTTGCCCTGACTTCTGGTTTCAGTGTTCCGCTCTATAAAAAGCTGAGGATAGGCTATCGGTTTATGCACTATTCTGATGCCGGTGTTAATGGATCTGATACAACTGGGGCAGATCTCCACATGATTGAGTTTATTTATGGATTTTAATCATTCAAGTCAACCGTATTCGATGTATCTCAATCTTTGATTCTAAAGAGATTATAGCAAGGTGTCTCTCAAGCACTTCAAGCCAGTGCATAGTCAAAAGTATATCTTCAGTATTTTCCAACATCACAGTGGCCAGACCCATAGTATCGCGGGTA
>JACNLH010000168.1 GCA_014381585.1 Candidatus Sulfurimonas ponti | reverse complement strand
GGCCGCTTCAAGTATAGAAGGTGTTTTTCTTAATTTTCAGAATGCTCTGCTATTTGCCGGAGGTTTCACTCTGCTTCGATTCACGCTCTCTTATTTTTTAACATCCTCAGCACATTCTCTTGCAAAAAAAACACGGACTTCGTGGACAAAAAATTATCATACATATCCTTTCATTGAAGCAATGGGTGAAGGAGATATCATGGTGGCTGCGACTATGGGCGCACTTCTTGGAATTGAGTTGACTCTAGTGGCAATCTTTTTATCTGCACTCTTAGCTCTGCCTGTTATGTTAGCCTTAAAAAACAGATCTTCGCAAGAGCCCAGAGTGCCTTTTGTTCCTTTTTTAGCATTTGCAACATTCGTGGTTTACCTAAACGACACAGCTGTTCTAGCGTACATTGAGGCAAACTATTAATGAATAGACTTGAAAAATATATTATAAACAATCTTTCTATGCTTTTTTTATCCATATTCTCAGCACTCTTCACCATAGCTTCTGTTATATTTTTAATAAAACTGGCCACATACACAGCAATCATTCAACTAACTGTATGGGAAATGGCTAAACTTTATATCTTTGTAGTTCCTGAACTGCTATTTTACACACTTCCTATCACCTTTTTTGTTTCAGCAGCACTGACTATCTTTCGTCTTTCTCACGACAATGAGCTTATTGTTCTTTTTGCCCTTGGAATTCACCCTAAATTTATTTTGAAAACATTATTTAAACCTGCTCTTCTTTTAACATTACTGCTTGTTTTTACATTTTTTGTGCTTTTCCCCCACACAAAAACATTATCTAAAAATTTCATTTCCTATAAAAAAAGTGAAGCGAAATTCAATCTTGCTGCATCAGAGTTTGGTCATAAATTCGGAAACTGGTTACTTTATCTTGGTTCTAAAAACGATGATGAAACATACTCTGACATATTTTTATTTAATAAAAATGCTGAAGAAGAAGTTCTAATCGGAGCGAAAAAGGCAAATATTATCAACGATTCAGGTATTTTAAGACTTAAGCTTACTGATGGTGAAGGCTATAGCTATTCTAAAGAAAAGTTCTCACAAATAGACTTTAACACTATGTATATCAATGATACATTCACATCAGAAATCATTCCCTACAACACCACTATAGATTATTGGAAAGAATACAGAGGGCGAGACAAAAAAATCCCTATGTTTATTACAAATGCTCTTCTTAGTTTATTTCCTATATTCAGTTTGTTTTTTGTTCTTAGCATAAGCGTGGTGCATGCCAGACATCAAAAAAGCAAGATATATCTTTATTTGTTTTTAGGTATTTTAGTTTATTATGGATTAACGCTATCATTGCATAAAACACTTCTTTTTTACACGATTCCGATACTTTCTTTTGCGTGGCTGTTTAGCACTTATCTTATTTACAAAAAAACTATTCTTAGAAGATTCTAATGAGGTGTGCTTTAACCATAGCCTACAATGGTACGCATTTCTTAGGTTCTCAAGTTCAAAAAGAAACGCCAAACACTATTTTTGGAAATCTTGAAAAAGTGCTTTTTCAATTAGGTGTTGATTTTCGGGTTATAGCAAGTGGAAGAACTGACAAAGGTGTCCACGCCACCGGTCAAGTATGTCATATAGATTTACCGCCCTTTTGGGACGACTTAGTCAAATTAAGAATAGTCCTTAACCAGATGCTTCCACCTTCGATTAGAATAACAAAAGCCAAAGAAGTGGATAGTGATTTTCATGCTAGATATAGCGCGAAAAAAAGAGTTTATAGATATCTTCTTAAAAATGACAGTGCAAATCCATTTGAAAACGATTTTGTTACATGCTTAGCTAATCTTGACTTTCAAAAAATTCAAGAAAATATAAAAATATTCACAGGGGAGCATGATTTTAAGCAATTTATGAAAACAGGAAGTGATGTGAATTCTACAAAAAGAATGATATATAAATCTTTTGCCTATCGGCATAAAGAATATATAATTCTCAATTTTGAAGCAAATGGTTTTTTACGTTCTCAAATTCGATTAATGGTTGGAGCATTGCTGCAACTTGATTCTAAGGAAATTTCGCAACAACTTGCATCCACCGCCCAACATAAAATAAAACCGGCTCCAAGCAATGGACTCTATCTCGCAAAAATCAAATACTAGCTTTTAACTTGCTCCAAAGTATTCCAATATACTCATGCATAGCAATTTGAGATTTTCTAAAGTAATCAATTCTAGGCAATCTAAAGTAACCCTCAAACTTTTCTTTATAAAAGTTGGTAGGGGCGGGAATTGGATTTAATCCCAAAGATTTAAACAGCATCATAGCTCGCGGCATATGAGTGGCTGATGTCACTAAAACAAAAGGCTCATTGGTTAGTATACTTTTTATAAAAACAGCTTCTTCTTGCGTATCTTTTGGCCTGTCATTCATAATAATATCTTTTATTTTTACATTAAGGGCCATGGCAAAATCTGTATTCATTTGTGCAGTTGAAATATCTAAAGATCCGGCAAAACCTGTAAAAATTAATTTTGAATTCTCAGTGTTTAAATGGATAAGGATCCCTTCTATATCTCTCATGAGACTTGTACTTCCCATGCGAGAAGACAATGGCTGACTTAAATCATCACTATGTCCATTCCCTAAAACATGTATATACTTCACATCGCTCTTGTAATCATACTTCGGATATTTATTTTCTAAGTTTGTTACTAAAAAATTAGAAAAAGGTTGATAGGAATATAAGAACATAATAATAAATCCAAAACTTAAAAACACTTTTGCTTTTCCTTCACTTTTAGTAAATAAAAAATACAGACCAATCACAAAGAGTGCTAACACCATCCCAAAGGGCTCAACAAAATACGATATAGTTTTTTTTAAAAAAAATCCAATTTCCATCACTCAATCACTCCATTTATTTTATTTATAACATCTTTATGCCAGAGCAACTCTTTATGCCCTAGGCCTTCATACTCTGAGTAAAATACTAAATTTTTTATATTTTTTTTCAGATTCCTTGCATTTTGTATATAAGTGGTTTCATCATCTTTGCTTACAAAAAGATATGTTTTGGCATCTATACTTTGCACATGCTTTTTATTATCAAACTTATAACGAAATATACGACTTAAATCAATCATAGGAAATATCCCTCTCTCTACAAACTTTTCTCTTGCAAGCGAAGCTATTGTATCAAAAGAACCGATTAAAAAGACTCCCAGACTGTTTACTTGACCTGCCACATATGCACCGACACTAGAACCTAAGGAAAAACCCATAATATAAAAGTCCCCATAATTTTTTTGAACAAGAGACGCTATTTGAACTCCATCATTAAAAATATTTTCTTCAGTTGCCTTGCCT
>JACNLH010000011.1 GCA_014381585.1 Candidatus Sulfurimonas ponti | reverse complement strand
AACCGGTTTTGGAATTGACACAAAAGAGGATTTAGCAAGGGCTATAGAGATATTTCTTTAAAAAAAGAGCTTTCTAGTTTCTTGGCTTTATATAAATCTCATAATCTCCAAACTTTTCATTTAAAACAAAGTCATGTTTTTTACAAAAACTTGACTGCATCTTCTCAAGCATGGCTTGTGCTTCTTTTTCAGCTTCATCTTCTGTACTGAAATCTAAGACCTCAGCCATTCCGCTCTTCATCATGCAAGAACAAGAGTTATGCACTTTCACTTTATACATACGATCTCCTAAAAGTCAAAAATATCATCAAAATCATCATCAGCCGGTATTTCAGTCATTTTTAACATTGAAGCTATTGTTTGACAATTCACCACTATAGTGTCATTCATAAAGTCTGCACTTGGTGCACCTGAATGAAAAGACTTTTTAATCCAGCTTGTCATATCATTTGAAAATGCCTTACACATTGGACCAAGTGCTTGAGAATTATCTATAAACTCTTGTATATGAGATGACATATCCACAGAGAGCTCCGTTAAAGCTTTTGAGATAGGATACACTTCACTATAGGTCGCCAAAACCGAACCTATTTTATCCAAGTAAGTATAAAGATCAATCACTTCATCTTCAGTGACACCGCCACCGCCCACTATAAGCATGATTGAATTAAGTTTACCTGCGTACTCTTCTAAATCCAATAAGTCTTCACTCTCCATATAATCAAAAACTTGTAAAGTGGCTGAGGAAGTGATATTAATTTTTGGACTTATAATTGGCTCTTCATTTCTTAGCGACTCCACCTGATTCGTTTTCACATCTCTTATTATCTGAAAGTCATCTTCTTCTGATTGCTCCACTTTTAAAAGTTCAAAAGAGAGCTTAGAACCTTCTATTTTATAGCCTTCTTTTACGGAGTTTTTGATTAAAATCAATTGTATTATTTTTAATGGCAATACGCTTATATTCAATAAGGTGAAGTACTGTTTTTCGTCTGACTCTTCAATATACAAATAGTTCTCATAATTTGATAATTGAAGCTGCTTTTCAACTATAGTGAAAATACTTCGAACAACATCAGCTAAATAGTCTGACTTCTTCCTTGCATTGAGTAAGAAAAACTCCCAAAACTCTGCAAGAGAATCTTCAGAATCTATAATAAAATTTGTATGTCTGCTGTAAATTTTATTACTAAATAGGTTTATATGATTCTTAACCATTTTTTTATGATTTCTTGATTCGGACAAACTGATATAATTACTCATTCTGCTAACAAAAATATCTGCATTCACAGGTTTAGCTATATAATCCTCTGCACCGTTATTTAAAATCAGCCTTTGTCTTTCACCATCATCAACAGCAGACACCGCAACAATTAAAATCTTCGGATGTTGTGCACGAATAATTTTAGTCGCCTCGATACCATCCATGTTTGGCATCATAATATCCATAAGAACTATATCAAAATTTTTATCTTGACATTTCTCAACAGCAACTTGACCATCTTCTGCTTCATCAAGCACAAAACTGACATTTTCATGTTCATCCATGTAATCTTCAAGAAGAAGCCTTAATATCATTCTATTGTTTTTATTGTCATCAACAATCAATATATTCATACTTTAACCTTATGCAATTGTACGTAAATTATATCATAATCTTTTTAGAAGCTCTTCTACACATTTATTGTAATCTTTATAGCCTTTAGATCTACGCGTTTGCAAAATAATCGGTAAACCGGACTCAAACTGCTTTGCTAATTTAATGTCAACACCTATAGGAGATAAAAGTTTAGCTCCGCCAAAAGAGGTTTTCACTTTTTGCACAGATTCTTTATGCTCATTGATATGAGGATTGTACATGACAGGAAGAATAAAAACATCTGCAATATCACGTTGCGAAGTTTTTGCACTTTGAAGCAATGCTCTAAGCATCTGTCCAACTGCAACCACACCTAAATGATGAGGAACAAACGGGATGACAACACTATCTGCAACTTCAAGTGAATTTTTCAACAAAGCATCAAATGTGGGCGGAGTGTCTATAACACAATAATCAAAAAACTCTGCAATACTCTCCCTCTTAAAACGGCTCTTAAGCACTCCGCGTAAATCAGAGTATTCATACACATCAAAAAAAGTCAGAGCCGGTGAGAGTGTTAAGTTGTCGTGCACAGTGGGCACAAAAGTCTCACTGAGGGTTTTTCCAAGAAATATAGAATGCACACCAAGATCTTCACTTGGCTCACAACCGACACCTATGGAAGCATGACCTTGTGTGTCAAAATCTAAAAGCAAGACTGAACCATGCTTTGCCAAACCGCTTGCGATATTCACAGCAGTGGTTGTTTTTGCCGACCCACCTTTACGGTTGCTAATTACAATAGTTTTCACTAATATCAAAACCTTCTAAAACTCTCTGAAAAAGTTTAACTTTTTCACCGAACTCATAGCTAAAACTATAGTTCTTTTTATATGCCATCATCAACTGAATCACCGCAAGATGTATATCTTCACATCCACTCATATCAAGATGCACTTCCTCTGGAGCTTTTTCTTGTAAAAAATCTCGAAACGAAACCACTTCATCTTCGTATATAACTGATTCTAAAGTTGCGGTATTTCCCTCATATGTTATAGCCATAATTTATTCCTCTTTATTCAACTTGGTAAATTAACTGTTTTAATGACATTTATCAACGCACCGTTTAAATCAAGCACACCGTCTAGTTCTAAAAACTCAGCAGATTCTTCATTTGATTCATTTGGCATAATGTCACTCTCTTGAACATGGGCGATATCTTCTATAATATCAACTTTTATAGCGAATTTTTTACCATTATTATCATAAATAAGCAGTTTTTGCAGTGAGTTGGCAACAGTGCCAAGTTCAGCGACAAAGGTGTCTAAAGCACCCATAGTGTGATGGTATATATCATTGATATCAATATCCACAATACGTTTTGCTTCTTCAGGATCCACTTGTTTAATCTCACATGCATCAGCGCCCCGCAGATGCAAGCGCTTATGAAACTCCACCAACTCTGATAAAACTTCAGACACCCTGTCATCATAAGAGGTGAAGTTGTCTATCCATTTTCCTAAATCACACATATGGGGGTTTGTTGTTTTAGTGAACGTGCTTCCCGTGTGTATAGCAGTTTTTAAACTATCCACCCAATCCTTATGCGCTATTTTAAGCTTCTTGAATAATATTTGCAACTCATCTTCATAGCTATCAAGTTTAATAAGCTTTCTAAAACTCATAACCTTAATCACACTCTCTTCATGACTCATCATTCGTAACCACCAAGTAAACCCCATCTATCAAAGTAAATAAGTTTCAGCTAAAGCTTA
>JACNLH010000152.1 GCA_014381585.1 Candidatus Sulfurimonas ponti | reverse complement strand
ATGGCATTAATCGACCTTCAAGACATTTCCAAACATTACTCAGCACAGAAAATACTGACAGAGGTTAACTTTCATGTAGATGAGGGTGAACGTATAGTGATTATTGGTAAAAACGGCAGTGGAAAATCGACTCTTATGAAGATAGTCAATGGTACACTGGAATATGACGGCGGACGAAGAATCACTAAAAATAATTTAGAAATTAAAATGCTTGATCAAAGACCCAACTTTAAAGAGGGTCATACAGTCCGTCAAGCTGTTGAAGACGGTTTAAAAGAACTAAACGATGCAAAAAAGCGATACAATGAGCTGTCTCTTCTTTTAGCAGATGACTTTGAGAATAAAAAACTTCTAGATGAACATGAACAATTATCTCGTTATATAGAACACCATAATGCTTGGAACTTAGATGACAAGATAGAAAGAATCATCCAACATTTCGATCTTAAGCAGTATGAAAACAAATCTATAGACCTGCTCAGCGGCGGGGAACAACGCCGTGTCGCCCTCGCCTCTTTACTTTTACAAAAACCGGATATTTTACTTTTAGATGAGCCCACCAATCACCTTGATGTGTATATGGTTGAGTTCTTAGAAGAGTTGCTCCTCAAAGAGAAATTCACCCTTGTTTTTATCTCTCATGATAGATATTTCATAGACAGAGTTGCAACAAAGTCAATCGAGGTTGAGGATTGTTCCCTACGTGAATATACTGGTGGATACAGTAACTATCTCACACAAAAAGCAGAATGGATTCGCACACTGCAAAAACAACATGACAACCTCTTAGGTGTTCTCAAACGTGAAAATGAATGGTTCGCCCGTGGTGTACGTGCAAGACTAAAACGTAATGAAGGCCGTAAAGAGCGTCTTATGAACTTACGTGAAGATGCAAAGAACAATCCTGCACAGATTAGGAAAATGTCCATCGAACTCCAACGTGAAGCGAAACATTTTAACCGTGACAAAAGTATCAACAAACAAAAAATGCTTTTTGAAGTTGAAGACTTGTCTCTCACTTTGGGAAATAAGGAACTCCTTAAAAACTTCACCACCAGGATATTACAAAAAGACGTCATTGCCATAGTTGGACCAAACGGAAGCGGAAAATCAACACTGCTAAAAGCCCTGCTTGGAAGACTCGAACCTACATCTGGAAAAATAAAACAAGGCGAATTTAAAATAGGCTACTTTGACCAACATCGAGAGATGCTCGATGATAGTAAAAACCTCATGGAGACTTTTTGTCCTCATGGCGGAGACAGAGTGAGTGTTCGAGGAAAAGATATGCATGTCTACGGCTATCTTAAAAACTTTCTTTTTCCCAGGGAGTTTTTAGAAAAAAAGATCGGCGTTCTAAGCGGTGGTGAAAAGAACCGTATTGCACTTGCCCTGCTCTTTACACTCGATGTTGATATACTTATCTTAGATGAGCCTACAAATGACTTAGATATACCGACGATTAACATTTTAGAAGAACAACTTACAAACTTTCCCGGTGCTGTGATCATCGTAAGCCACGATAGATATTTCGTAGATAAGATTGCCAAAAAACTTTTTATATTCAAATCTGATAAACATATAGAAGAATCACATCAACAATACTCAGAATACTTAGAGCTTGAAAAAGAGTTGCAAGAGCTTGATGATATGGAAGCTGACGCAAATAAGGTGAAAGTTGTAAAAGAAGAGATACAAGAAAAAGCTAAAACTTTAAAGCTCACATTTAAAGAAAAATCGGCACTGGAAAAACTTCCTCAAGAGATAGATGAACTTGAACTCAAAATAGAAGAAAAAAACAATTGTTTGGCGGATCCAAAATGTTATGAAGAGATAGGTCTCAGTGCTCTTGCAAAAGAGTTGCAAGAACTTGAAGAGCTGTATGAACAAAAAGTTGAAGAACTTTTAGAGATAGAAGAAAAGCAAGAGTTGATAAACTCTTAACTTATTTACTTTCTTGCTTCTTTTAAAGAATCAGCAATTAAAAATGCCAACTCTAAAGATTGATCTGCATTCAAACGAGGGTCACAATGCGTATGGTAACGAGAAGATAAATCTTCCTCAGTCACAGTGAAACTTCCACCGATACATTCAGTTACATTTTTACCAGTCATTTCTAAGTGAACACCGCCGGCATGAGTGCCTTCAGCTTTATGAATCTGGAAAAATTCTTTCATCTCAGTTAAAATAGCATCCACCGGACGTGTTTTATAATTGTTTGAAGATTTGATAGTGTTACCATGCATTGGATCACATGACCATACAACTTTTAAACCTTCTCTCTCAACAGCCCTAATAAGATCTGGAAGTCCGTTACCGACTTTTCCAGCACCCATTCTGACAATCACATTTAAACGTCCTGCTTCATTTTCTGGATTTAAAGTATTTGCCAACTTAACTAAATCTTCAGGATCCATAGTTGGTCCGGCTTTAAGACCGATAGGGTTTTTAATACCGCGAAGATATTCAACATGTGCACCATCAAGTTGACGTGTACGATCCCCTATCCATAGCATATGTGCTGAAGTGTCATACCAATCACCAGTGATTGAATCTTTTCTTGTAAATGCTTCTTCGTATGGTAAAAGCAAGGCTTCGTGAGAAGTATAGAAATCAGTTTCTCTGAGTGTTCTGTATGTTTTAGATGTGACACCGCATGCTTCCATAAACTTCAATGATTTTTCAATCTCTTCAGATAAAGCTTCGTACTTTTCATTGAGTTCACCTTGGTGCGTAAAATCCAAAGTCCAACTATGCACTTTATGTAAATCAGCTAAGCCGCCTGTTGCAAATGCACGAAGCAGGTTTAGAGTTGCCGAAGCTTGATTGTACGCTCTGATCATACGTTGTGGATCTGGTATACGGGCCTCTGCTGTAAACTCAGAACCATTGATTATGTCTCCACGGTATGAAGGTAACTCAACACCATTGAATGTTTCAGTGTCTGATGAACGGGGCTTTGCAAACTGTCCAGCCATACGTCCGACTTTAACAACCGGTAAACCGCCGGCATATGTCATAACCACTGCCATTTGCATCATGGCTTTAAAGCTGTCTCTTATGTTATCAGCATGGAACTCAGAAAAACTTTCAGCACAATCCCCACCTTGAAGTAAAAATGCTTCACCGTTGGCAACGTTTGCAAGTTGCGCTTTCAACGAACATGCTTCACCTGCAAAAACAAGCGGTGGATAGTTTTTTAATTCTGTAAGAACTTTGTTTAATTCTTCTTGGTTTGGATAAGCTGGTTGTTGTAATATTGCTTTTTCTCTCCAACTTGATGGACTCCAAATACTCATAGTAAGACCTTATTATTGTAAATTTTTTGCATTTTATCTAAAAGTACTTAAATTAGCACTTATAAT
>JACNLH010000130.1 GCA_014381585.1 Candidatus Sulfurimonas ponti | reverse complement strand
AATTTGGGAGTATAATTTTATTTCAGATAGAGGAAAATGTTTCTTGTAGAGAATATCGCCAAATATCAGTTCTACAAGAAAGTTTATGTTGTTTTAAAATATATATTTTAAAACCTACAATACTCTTTATAAAATTTATAAAAAATATATAAAGAGTATCTTAACAAAAGAGTCTTAGCTCAAAGTTAAGTAATTATCATAGGATACTCAAAAATGAAAAAAAATTTATTATTCGCTCTTTTAATCAGCGGTATGTTCTCAAGTCTTGCTATAGCAGAAGGACAAGTGGATTGTGATCAACAATTATCAGTTTGTTTAGAAAAATGCACGGGTAAAAATGCAGAAGCTTGTGAAGAAGCTTGTGAAGAAAAATTAGAAATATGTTTAGAACAAGAAGAAAAAAAGCAAGAAGCGAAATAAACTCTAAGTTTATGTATTTATAGCCTCTATCTGCGCAGGATATTTGAATTTTAGGTGCATTTTAATGCCAATGTATTATGCCATGCATAATATTGCAGAACCACTTTAGAGTGGTTTAAATTGTATAGAGAATAATTATGACTATTAAAGACCTTGAATATGCTTTGTGGTTGAATGGAGTAATGCCAAAAGATACTGAACATATATTAGATCTTAGTAAAAAGAATGGCGTATTAAGTGAGCTTATTGATAATGAGCTTGAAAAACTTGGTTATGATAAAATATTTGATATTGAAGATGACTTTGTTGAAGATGAAGATTATGACTATGTTGAGAGATTTCCACATAAAAACAGATTTATAGAAGATTAAAAATGACAAACAATAAAAATATAGTGCAAAAATACTATGAGATGTGGAATTCACAAGAGTTTAAAATGGCTGAGAGTATTTTAAGTCCCAACCTTAACTTTCATGGTTCCATCGGTATAGAAACAGTTGGGATTGAAGAATTTAAAGAATATGCTAAAACTATTTTAAGCGCTTTTCCAAACTTGTACCATGCAACTGAAATCATAGTCGGTGAAGATGCTCAGGTGGCTGTGTATGTCACATATATCGGGACACATCAAGGAAAACTTTTTGATTATGAACCTACAAACAATAGAATAAATTACTCAGGGGCTTCTTTTTTCACTATCAGAGATGGAAAAATAACTAATATAAAAGTTCTAGGGGATAGATATTCTTTATACAATCAAATAAGTGCTTAAGCCGCAAGCTTATCTATAATTCCCTCCAAAAACTCGCTAAATCTTTCAAGCAAGCACCCAATCTCAACTCTCATAATCTAATGTTTTAGCTATACTTTTATTATGAATAACGAGATAAGTTTAACTATAAAATCAGAATATGTGACAAAATATAAAGACGGTTATCCATTAATTTTAAAAGAGACTCTAGAGAGCACTCAGCGATTAAGCCAAGAGGGTTTAGTGCTTAAGCTGCTCGATAATAAAAATAAATTTATTGCCAAGGCGTATTATGGTCTTCAAAATAAGGGGATTGGCTGGATTTTATCGTTACAAGAAGATGAAAAAATAGATCTTGATTTCTTTATAGCAAAGATACAAAAAGCTATTGAATCAAGAGAGGTTTTTTACAAAGATGCATCTACAAATGCTTTTAGAGTTTTTAATGGTGAAGGTGATGGAATAGGTGGTCTAAGCATTGATTATTTCAATGGTTATTATATGATAACCTGGTACAGCATAGGAATATTCGAGTTTCGAGATGTTATTGTGCAAGCATTAAAGTCTTGTGTTGATTATAAGGGTGTTTATCAGAAAAAAAGATTTGACACCAAGGGGATGTATCTCGGTGAAGATGATGATTTTGTATGTGGTGCAAAAGCTCCCGAGCCTCTCATAGTTCAAGAAAACGGTGTGAATTTTGCAATATATCTAGATGATGGTGCAATGGTCGGAGTGTTTTTAGATCAAAAAGATGTTCGTAAAGCTATCAGAGATAAGTACGCCAATGCTAAGAGTGTTTTAAACACTTTTTCCTATACAGGAGCATTTTCTGTATATGCAGCACTTGGCGGTGCAAAAAAAACAACAAGTGTTGATTTGGCAAAACGAAGTCTTGCTAAAACGAAGGAACAATTTGAAGTCAATGAGATCGACAGCACGAAGCAGGAAATCATCGTAGATGATGTGTTTGATTATTTTAAATATGCAGTGAGAAAGAGGTTTTTATTTGATATGGTGGTTCTTGATCCTCCCAGTTTTGCAAGGAGTAAAAAACGCACCTTTTCTGCTTCTAAAGATTATGTGAAACTTTTAAAAGAGGCAATCCAAATTACAAATAAAAACGGCCTCATTGTTGCTTCAACCAATGCTGCAAATTTTTCAATGTTCACTTTTAGAGACTTCATTAAAAAAGCATTTAATGATTTGAAACTTAAGTATAAAGTGGAGGAGAGTTTTTCCCTGCCTAAGGATTTTAAAGTGAATCCAAAGTTTCAAGAAGGAAATTATCTCAAGGTGGTTTTTATTCGAAAGTTATAGTTAATTACAAGCAGGGACATTACCGCTGTCCTTGGCGTATTCAACTAAAAAATCTTTAAGATGTCTTGTTTTTTTAGTGTAGCTTGAACTTGCAAAATACTTCCATGCTCTTTTTGCTTTCTTATCTTTTAAATGTATCTCTTTAAGTGGTTTTCCTTTTTTTCTCATAAGCTTTTTCCACTGATATATTGTTTTTTTTGCCACATAAGACTGTCCTGAATCATGACACTTGATACATACTTTAGTAAAGACTTTTTGACCTTTGTAGATTGCTGCATTTATCGGCGCATTTACAAAAAAGCAGGAAAACATAACAATAAATAAATATTTCTTCATAATAACTTTTCCTATTGTTTTAGATGGGATTATAGATAAACTTTTATTATATATCACTTAATTGTAATTTTAGTTGGAATTATATCACTAAATTATAATTTTATTTATACGTATATAATTAATGTGATGAAAATTTAAGTTAGATGTAGTTACAATCGTGCAAATATTTGGGAGAGAGAATTTTTATGAAAAACAAAATAGTATTATCTTTGGCCGTCGCATCACTATTAGTCAGTCCGCTTAATGCACTCAATATGCTTGAGAGATTTGAAGCTATGGAAAAAGAAATGAAAGCACTAAAGGCGGAGATTGCTCTTTTAAAATCCAGTGACAATCCGGTTGATGAGATTGATGATTCAAAAGAAATTACTGATATTGGGGATTCAGAAGAAATTGGTGTTATCGGGGATTCTGATGCTGATGATAAATCTGATTCTGATTCTGATGATAAAGAGGATGAAGATGAAGATAAACCTAGTATTGAAGAAGAACTTGAAGAAATTAAAGATAATCTCTCTGATCTGAATAAGGCGACCTCAGGAAGCCATCTTA